>CACBQR010000003.1 GCA_902541435.1 uncultured Alphaproteobacteria bacterium | reverse complement strand
ATTCTTTTCTGATGAGGAAAGAAGATCAGTTTCTTTCAATGCATTTATAGATGAGGAGGCAGCAAAATTTTAATATTTGGCGCGCCCGAAATGATTCGAACATTTGACCTACCGCTTAGAAGGCGGTTGCTCTATCCACTGAGCTACGGGCGCATAGTTTGCATTTATCATAGTCTAAAAAATAAAGAAAGAAATTATACTTAATGTGTCCAAGGCTCTTTTCTATTTGTATCAAAATTTGAGGCATAACTTTTTGGTTTAATTTTTCTTTGCTTTGGTTCTTCGACAAAATATTGATAATTATTTTTTTTTGCCCATTCAATAGCTTGTTCTTTGGTATCAAAAAAAAGTTTAATCTGAGATTTGGTATCTAATGAACTATTCCACCCCATTAAAGAATCTTTTACTTTTTCTACTTCAGAAATATATTCAGCTAACCATAATTTAGTTTTTTTAAAACCGGATTGCATGGAAGTTTTTGATGGTTTATAAATTTTTATAGTCATTAGATTGCTGTTTCAAAATATTTATCATTATAATCATTATAGTATTTTCCACCAGATCTTATATTTTGACAAAGTACTTGTGCTTCACCTAATAATTTAGTTAAAAAGAAGTTACCAGTTTCTATTTTAGATTTATAAAAATTTTCATCATGCTTTTCTAATTTTGCTAATGAAATTTCTATATAGTGCAACCAAATATAACCTAGAGAAATCAAAGATGATAAATTTAAAAATTCTACAGCATGAGAATTAATCTCATTTTCATCATCTAATGATTTAATATATTCAAAAATACTTTTGTAAGAATCATATGAAGGCGCAAATAAATCAATATATTTTTTCATATCTTGATTATTGGAAATTTTAACTTGATAATTATCAATCATAGTAAAAAATTCATTAAATAATGCACCGTTGTCAGTTTGTAATTTTCTTCCTATCAAATCTAGAGCTTGAATTCCGTTCGTTCCTTCATAAATTGTTGTAATTCTAGCATCTCTTACTAATTGTTCCATTCCATGGTCAGTAATAAAACCATGACCACCATAGATTTGCATAGCTCTATTTGTATTTTCTACAGATTTATCTGAAGCATACGATTTAATAATTGGCGTCATGAGTGCTATAAAATTTTCAGATAATTTCTTTTCTTTATCATCTGAAGAATTTTCAATATTATCAAAGTGATTTCCAGCCAATAAAGTTAAACCTCTAACTGCTTCATTTATGGATTTTATATATAATAAGTTTTTTCTTATTTCAGGATGAACAATTATAGGATCAGCTACCTGATTGCTGGAAGATAATTTTCCTTGTAAACGCTCTTTCGAATAATAAAGTGCCGACTGATAAGCAGTTTCTGATAAACCTAATCCTTGTATTCCTACAAACAAACGAGCTCCATTCATCATTATAAACATCGCTCTCATTCCTTTATTAAGATCACCTACTAGCCAGCCCTTAGCTTCATTGTAGTGCATGACACAGGTTGGACTAGCATGAATACCCATCTTCTTTTCTATTGATCCACATTCAACTTTATTTCTATCAACAAAATCACCACTTTCATTTGGTAAAAATTTAGGAACCAAGAATAAACTTATACCTTTTATACCAGGGGGCGCATTTGGTGTTCTTGCTAGTACTAAATGAATAATGTTATCACTTAAATCATGCTCTCCACATGTAATAAAAATTTTGGTACCAGTAATACTGTAACTTCCATCATCTAATGGTGTTGCCATTGTTTTACTTAATCCAAGATCTGTTCCACATTGAGGTTCAGTTAAATTCATTGTGCCTGTCCACTTACCATTAGTTAAATTTGGCAGATAAGTATTTTTCAAATCTTCATTAGCACTCTTTTCAATTGCATCAATTGCATTGGCTGTAAGACCTGGATATAGACCAAATGACATATTAGTAGAGCTTATCATTTCATCTAAAATCATATTCATAATATAAGGAAGGTTTTGACCACCAAATTCTTCCTTTACTTTTAGTCCTTGCCAGCCATTTTCAGAAAAAGTTTTATAAGCTTCTTTAAATCCTTTTGGAGCAGTCACAACTCCATTATTAAATGAACATCCTTCACTATCTCCACTTTGATTAAGCGGGAGTAAGGTTTCTTCACAAAGTTTTGCTGCTTCTTCAATAATAAGCATTAGATCACTTGTTTCTAAATCTAATTTTTTTAATGTTTCACTTTCCTTAAGATTTAAAAAATCTTCAATTAAAAATTTAAACTCACGTAGCGGTGTTTTATAAATTTGCATAATATTTAATTAATATTTTCTAACACAGTTGCAATACCTTGACCTAAACCTATACATTGTGTCGCTAATCCATACTTTTTATTTTTATTTTGCAATAGAGTTGCAACTTTACCTGTAATCCTTGCTCCAGTAGCACCCAAAGGGTGGCCTAAAGCTATTGCTCCACCATGTATATTTACTTTATTTATGTCCATCTTTAATTCTTTAATACATGCTAAAGATTGAGAAGCAAATGCCTCATTTAGTTCCACAATATCAATATCAGAAATAGATAAATTAGCTCTTTTTAGAGCTTTTTTAGATGCATTAATTGGGCCAAGACCCATTAATTCTGGTGGACAACCAACTACAGCTGTAGATTTAATACGAGCTAAAATATTTAGATTATTTTTTTTTGCATATTCTTCCTCACAAACAATTACTGCTGATGCTCCATCTGTTAATGGTGAGGCTGTACCAGCTGTTACTGTTCCATTTTCATCAAAAGCAAGTTTTAACCCATCTAAAATTTCATGTGAGGTGTTAGGTCGAATGCCACCATCTTTATTAATTTTCTCATCATTATTTGTGATAGACACTATTTCATTGTCGAACATATTTGATTCTCTAGCTAAATTAGCTTTGTAATGACTGCTAATAGCAAATTCTTGTTGTTCTTTCCGAGAAATATCAAATTTTTTTGCAACATTTTCAGCTGTGATGCCCATTGACATGTACACATTTGGATTATCTTTACTTAATTGAGGATGAGGATCGTATGTTAATCCATTCATAGGAATAAATGTCATACTTTCTACTCCACAACATAAAAAAACGTCTCCAGAGTTAATTGCAATCGCACCAGTTGCATCATGAATAGCTTGCATTGAAGAACCGCACCATCTATTGACTGTCATACCTGCTACATGTTCTGGCATATCTGTCATGAAAGAAACAATTTTAGCAATATTATTACCTTGTGCTCCTTCAGGATACGCGCAGCCAGTAATAATGTCTTCTATGTCATTTTTATTAATTTGAATTTCATTAAGTAATTGATTTATTGTTTGTGATAAAATGTCTTCTGGTCTTATATTAGCCATTTCACCTTTACGAGCAAAGGTGAAGGGTGATCTTTTGTAACCAACAATAACTGCATTTCTCATTTAAAACTCCATTAAAGAATGTATCTCAATTCCTTTTTCAATTAGTTTTTTATCACCACTTAAATCTGGTAAATTTATTATAAAACCTGCACCAACAATATTTTTGTCTTCAAACTTTTTAATTAACTCTACTGCCGCAAGTGCGGTTCCACCTGTTGCTAAAAGATCATCAATAATTAGTAAATCTTTATGACCATCTAAGGCATCTGTATGAATATGCATTTCAGTTGATCCATATTCTAAGTTGTATGAGGTTTTGAAAGTATCAAATGGAAGTTTATGTGGCTTTCTCAAAGGAACAAATGCAGCATTTAAAAAATAAGCTATTGCGCCTGCCATAATAAATCCACGTGATTCTATGCTTAAAACTGCATCTATTTTTTTATTTTGCCATGGTTTTACCATGTCATCAATGACTTGTTTAAAGTGTCCTGCATTTTGCAACAATGTTGTAATATCTCTGAATTGAATTCCATTAACAGGATAATCAGCAATTGTTCGAACGTATTCTTTCATTAGTTTTTTTCAATGTCTTTTATATCAAATAAAGTAACAGGTGCAAAATTTGAAGAACAATCGTATGTTTTAGTATAAGGGAATTTTAAAAATGATTTTGAGATTTGATTACTAACATCTAATTTCTTTTCAAAGTGATTTATCAATAATTTATTTGGATTTGCATGTGGTGCAAGATTACGAATATATTTAATTGTATTTTCAATATTAGTTTTGTTTTCTCTACATAGTAAATAAGTAGCTGTTGCCATTGATCTTGAGACACCACACCAACAATGAATAACAATATCTTCATCATAAGCATATGTAGAAGTAAAATTAGCTATTGAATTTACGTGCTCTTCCGCAGGTAGAATTTGTGGTATTTCATTAGTATTCAATCGAAATATTTTATTATTGCTACTAATTTCAATAATATCGTCAAATCCTAACTTTAAATGATTTTTTACACCCTTCGGTGTTTCTGGTGCATATCCTGGATCAATTACTGATACAAGATATTTAGGCTGTATGCTTTCACACACATTAGGTAAGTCATTAAGAGAACAAACAATTATCATAAAAAAAGGGTGGTATAAACCACCCTTAATAAAAGTAAAATAATTAAACTAATCTGCAGTTGCATCAGCTAATATTGCATTAGCATCTTTATTTAGTTGATTTAATGTTGAAATGATATCATCACCATTAATGATTGCTGCATAAGCTTTTTCAACCTCACCTCTAACTGAATAATAACCAGGAACAGATGGTTCACCTTTTCCATATTGAACCATTGTTAATGATTTATCATATTGAGGTAATTCAGCTCTTTTTTCAGCAATTAATGGATGATCTGCAGAAGAGGTTCTAACAAAACCATATCCACTTTCAGTTGACCAAACTGCTGAGTTCTCAGTATTAGAAATATATTTCATCCACTGATATGCTGCTACCATTCTATTAGCATCGCCTGAATTTCCCATAATTAAACCACCACCATATAAGTTAAGCACTGGTTCACTAGTGGTATATGATAATGGAGCTACATCCCAATTACCATTATAACCCTCTTCAATGGCTTTCTGGAAGTAAGTGATACCAGAAGTAGATCCTGCAGCAAATAAAACAGAACCTTGTCCTAAGTATTGCTGGTCAGTATATTTACCTCTTGCAACTATTGCGCATCCTTTATTAGCCATTCCTTGAATGAATTCCATAGCTTCAATGGCTTTGGGGCCATTGTAAATATACTGACCATTATCATAGTCAAATACATCACCTCCATGCGCAAATACCCATGCTGCAAAATTACTTGCATCTGTATCTATTTCATATCCATAACTTGGAACATCTTCACCCATCTTAGCGCTATAATCTTGATTGGTTGCAGCACATGCTGCTTCCGCAAAATCAGCAGGAGTTTTAGGAGCATCTAAACCTAATTCCTTTAACCAATCTGCATTGTAATAAAGGATCTCTATTGATTTTCCAACTTCATGTAATAGTTTTGGATTTCCATCAAAATATGGAGAAAAGCCAACAGTCCAGTTTGCACCCCAATCTGATATATCATCTTGAGAAACACCCCATTTTTTACTATTTGCTAAAATATTTTGATCAATTGAAGCACCAATTAAGTACATGTCTGCAGCAGCGTTACCATACCCTCTTGCAACGTCTGCTATATCTTTTGTTCCAGCAGCAGACATCATAGCAGATTGAACTTTTCCGTAATGCCCTTTGTGAACAACATTAACTTTTATTCCTGTTTCAGCTTCAAATCTTTCAGCTCTTGCCATCATTGCATCTAATCTTTCATCTGAATATTGAACCCAGAATTCAACAGTTTGACCTGTAGGATCTGCATTTTCAATATCTTGTGCAGTAATTGCGAATGATTGCGAGGAGATAAAAAATAAAGAAGCTAAGAACAAATTTAAAATATATTTATAAAATTTCATAATCACCCCGTAAAAATATTAATTAATATAGAGGTAAAATTAAAGTTTTGTTACAAAAAATTTACTGATTTATTCTTTTAATCCAAAGTTTGATATACTTTCTATGAATAACTTCTGAGTAAAAAAGTATAATACTAAAATCGGGAAAATTGCAATTAAGCAAGCAGCCATCAATAAATTAAAATTAGGTCCCACTTCTCTCACAAAACTATAGATAGAAACTGTTACAGGATACCAATCATCTCTTGTTAGTATAAGTAAAGGCCAAGCAAAACTATTCCATGCTATAATAAAAGTAAATAAAGAGACTGTCACAATAATAGGTTTACTCATTGGGATTACTACTTTGAGTAAAAAATTTAAATGAGAAGATCCATCTAGTCTTGCAGCATCCCATAATTCATTTGGTATCTTTTTAAAATATTGTCTTAATAAGAAAATTACGAAAATATTTCCCATAAATGGAACTGTTAAACCTTGAAGACTATTCATCCACGAAGGTCCAAATGGCAATGGAATAATTTCCCCTCTAATAATTAATAAATGGGGCAATAATGTTATGATTTCTGGAATCATCAATGAAATTAACAACATATAGAATATGATATTTTTAAACGGGAATTCTATTTTAGCAAAAGAGTATGCTGCTGGAATACTAGTTAATAAAACACCAATGACGATTATTGAACTTATTATTAAACTATTAAATGTATAACGTTGGAATCTATTAGATGTCCAAACTTCATAATAATTTTCAAACATCAATTTTTTTGGAAATAAATATTGATTTGATGCTTCTCCAGCTGTCATCAATGATGTGGATATCATATAAAAAAATGGGTAAATTGAAATAATAAAAACTATTAATAAAATTAAATAAGGTATCCTTGTTTCAGCATTAATAATTCTAGTCATAGCTTAACCTTTTTCTAAAAATTACATATTGCGATATTGCTAAAATATTTAGAAGTATAAATAAAATTACTCCTTCAGCTGCAGCATAACCATATTTCACTCTACCCCAAAAATGATCAAAAATTTCTATTGTAACAACATCCATTGTATCTCCAGCAGAAGAAGTTTGCATAACAAAAATACTATTGAAAGCTTGAAAGGTATTTATAAAACCAGTCAACATTAGAAAAAATATAATAGGCATTAATAGTGGTATGGTAATTTTCATAAATGTTTGCCATCTACTAGCTCCCTCTGCTTTTGCAGCCTCATATAAATCAGAGGGAATAATTGATAAACCCGCGAGTAAAATTATTGCATAGTAGCCAGTATAAGACCATATTCCATATATGATTGATGACATTAGAGCTAAACTTGGTCCAGCTAGTAGACCTTCTATTTTTATTCCAAATAAAACTTCGGTAATAGGTCTTTTATCAAATAACCACATTTGAGGCTCAAAACCAAATACTCCTATTAACTGATTTAAAAAAGAATTTTCAGCTTTACCAAATATTAAAAAAAATACTGCAGCGCCCATTACTGCAGGGGTAATATAAGGGAATAGTAAAATCATTTGAAAGAATTGTTTACCAGCTAGTTTTTGGTACAGAGCAAATGCTATTACTAATCCTAATCCAACCTCAAAAATTATAGTAAAAAATGAATAATAAAAAGTATAAATAAGAGAGTAAAGATAGTCTTCATCACCGGTTAAAAGCATTTTTTCCCAGTTGATATTAATTAAAATTATTCCAATAATTAATATTGTTATAGATAAAAATGCTAAGTAAATTTTATTTTTTACTTTATTTTTAAATTCACTCCACAATCCATAACTCAATATCAATAATAATAATCCTAAAACAAATAACCAAAAAGCTGGTATGTCTCCAAGTATTCTTTGGTAATTCTCAAATCCTAAAAATCTCCCTTTAAAAACTTTCCACTTATGTACACTCATGTACATTCCAAAAAAAACGGGAAATATTCCAAATAGGCTGATTATTAAAACAGCAGGAAGAATTAATAGATATCCTGTAAGTTTTTCTGAATGATTTAATAAGAATTTATTCATTAATTTTTATAAGATCACCTTTATTTATTTTACCATCATTTAAAGGATCTAAATATATTCCTAAATTTATATGGTTGTATATTTTTTTTAGATTAATAGGAATATTAAGATTTATATCAGAAGTTTTGGGTTTTATATTGGTTGCTGAACATCTAGGAATTTCTTTAATTACTTTAAATTTTAAATCATTAATTGATAAAACTTTACCTACTAGCTTCCTTTCTTCCCATTTTTCTAAATCCTCTACATATATATTTCCTCTAAAACGCTCATGTTCAACTTGATGATTAGATAGTTTTTCGAAGTCTCTAATACTGTTTAAATTTATTAATGATATTGATTTATTTGGCATTGTATCAAAAAAGGGATTCATATTATCTTTTAATAAATTAATATTATTAATATTTGGTAAATTATCCTCAAGTTTACTACATAAGATTTTTACTTCATGTTGATTATCAATATCTGTTTTTAAAATTATTTTATTTTCAAATTTTAGTATTAAAAATTTATCTTCTAATATAAAATTATATTGATTTAATTCAGGGTATTTTTTTAGTGATAAAAAATTATAAATTTCTCGTTTTAAGGGGTTATTTTTTATTAATTCTATATTTTTAAAATTAAGATTATTAGTGAAAGCAAATATTCGATCATTTTTTACACCAATATTTTTTATAATTTCTAAAGTGTCTACATTATTAAAAGAAAGAGATTTTACAGGTGAAAAATATAGGTTTTTAATTCTCACTTATATTAGCATTTAAGTTTTTTTTAAAAAATACTGATCTAAAAATGAATCTAACCAATTTGATATATTTTTATTATATTTGAAACGATAATAAAGTTGAACAAATATATTTTGAGCACCTTTAACAAATAATTTTTTCGGATTTTTTAATAACACTAAATACAGCCATCTAATATGAAGTTTAAAATTTACTTCTGGATGAAATTGTAGAGCATAACAATTTTGATATTTAAAAGCTTGATTATTAAAAATGTCACCCCTTGCTAATAATTCACAGCCAGTAGGAAGAGAAAATCCTTCAGAATGGAATTGAAAAAAAATCTTTTGAGAATTAAAAAGATTTTTTGCATTTTCAGTTGGTTCAATTTTATAAAAACCAATTTCTGAAAGACCGTCTTTATTAGTTGTTATTTCTGAACCTAGACATTTAGCTAATAATTGTGCACCAAAACAAATTCCAAGATAAGGAATGTCAGTTTTTATAACCCTGTTTATCCATTCTAATTCTTTAATTATATATTCATCTTCATCGTTTATGCTTCCTGGTGCGCCAAATACTACTATAGCTGAATATTGGCTTATATTAGAAGGAAGTTCTTCACCCAATGGCGGTCTACATATTTCAGCAACATATCCCCTATCTCTAAATTTATTTCCTACATCTCCTGGAACTGAAGTTTTTTGATGTAATACATACAAAACCTTATTCATACTAAATTATTAATAATAAATATTTTATTAATATGAAAATATTATTTCATAAAAATTGTAAGTATTTTGTATATTAATTTATAATAATACTTATGTGACAAAATAATCAATATCTAAAATCTTTATGTAAAACATAAGAGTGAAATAACCAAAATTCATCATTACAACAAAACTGATAAGCATATTGATTGATTTTGGGAGTGAATTTCCTAAAAAATCATCCCAAAAAACTTTTTCTAAATATAGAGCTAATTCAAAGTATATAAGAGTAATGATTGAAGCATTAAAGATTATTAAAGAAGTTAATCCATTTAGACTCAACCAATAGTTAATTAAAATTAAAATTAAAGAAGAAAAAGAATAAATAGAAAAATTTAATAAGATTTTTTTATTTTTTTGAAAATTTTTTTGAAAAAAATAATGTATCTTGTATTTAAAAATAACGAAATTAATATCGAGCTAAAAAAAGAAATAATTAATATTTTTGTTATTTGATATTCCATTTATACGTATTTTTTATATAACTTAAAATATATAAGAAAAATAAGAAAATGAAATTTGATAATGAAACTAGTATTATTCAACAAAAAATAGCGAATGGTTATGCTGGAGTTTCTCGAAGATTAGCTATTATAAATGCCTTAAATTTGGAGACTGATGAAACTGTTATTGATATTGGATGTGGTGGTGGTCATTTAGTCGAAGAAATTTCATTATCTGTTGGAGAACAAGGCAAAGTAATAGGAATTGATCCAAGTCAAGATCAATTAGATGTTGCAAGCGATAAATGTAAAGATCAAAATAATGTGGAACTTATATGTACTACAGCCGATGATATCAATATAGATGATGCGTCATGTGATAAAATTACAGCTACACAAACATTAGAATATATTGAAGATATAGATACATCTTTAAAAGAAATAAAAAGAATTTCAAAAAATAATTCTAAATTTGTTAATGTTTCAATTCTATGGGACTACTTTAGATTTTATGGACCAGAAAAAGAAATTAATGATCTCATTCATGAGGCGTTTAGAGCCCATTGTTTTCACCAAATGCTTCCACTTGATTTAAATGGTAAATTAAAAAAAATTGGATATAAAAATATAAGTTCTCAAAATTTATCGTATTTAATTACAAATAGAGATAATAATTCGCCAGCGATTTTTTATGAAACTATGTTAAGTAAGTTTGCTTTAAGCCAAGGTGTTTCAGAAGACAAAGTAGATGATTGGAAAAAACAATTAAATGAATCTGAAAAAGTAGGTAATTTCGGATTTACAAGTTTTCCAGTATTAACTGCAGCATATTTAGGTTAATTTTAAAAATGAAATTAAAAGTTTACTTATCTGGTGAAATTCATACTAATTGGCGAGATGAAATTATAGATAAATGTAAATCTAAGAATTTAGAAATAGAATTTTCAAGCCCAACTACCAATCATGAATTATCAGATGATGTTGGTGTAAAAATACTTGGTGATGAAGAAAAAAAATTTTGGCACGATAACAAAGGAGCTAAAATAAATGCCATACGAACAAGAAATGCTATTGAAAAAGCAGATATAGTTGTAGTACGTTTTGGTGAGAAATATAAACAATGGAATGCTGCTTTTGATGCAGGGTATGCATCAGCTTTGAATAAATCTCTCATAATAATGCATAGTGATGAACATCAACATGCTTTAAAAGAAGTTGATGCAGCAGCACTTGCTGTTACAAAAAACGTTGATGAGACAGTTAATATATTACAGTATTCTGTAGAAGGATCATTAGAGTTTTAATTATTTACCAAAAATTCCTAATTTAACACCGTAGTCAACAGCTATTCCATATTCAGGATCATCATCACTATCAACTATCAATTGACCTGTTTTTCTTAAAAGGCTGTGGCAGTCCTTCGTAAGATGTCTTAACTTTACTTGTTTTCCTAATTTGGAATATCTTTCTGCAATATCCTCAATTGCTTTTAAAGCAGATTGATCAATAACTTTTGAATTTGCAAAATCTATTATTACTAAATTAGGATCTTCGGAAGGCTTAAAAATTTCTAAAAAACTATTAGTGGAACTAAAAAAAAGAGGTCCTTCAATTTCATATACCTTAGCACCCTTTTCTGTTCTTGATCGTCTCTCAATTGCTCTAATTCTTGAAGCAGATTTCCATGCAAATACTAGTGCATTAATAATAACACCTGCAACTACAGCAACAGCTAAATCTTCTAATACAGTTATTAAAGTAACTAAAATAATAACCAATGCATCCGAACGAGGAACAACAAATAATAATTTTAGTGAATTCCAAGCAAATGTTCCAATTACGACCATAAACATAACCCCTACTAATGATGCAATAGGAATAAGTTCAATTAAATTTGAAGTATAAAGAATGAAAATTAATAGAAAAATTGCTGCCGATATGCCAGCTATTCTTGTTCTGCCTCCTGATTTTACATTTATCATTGATTGCCCAATCATAGCGCAACCACCCATACCCCCAAAAAAGCCTGTGATACCATTAGCGACACCTTGCGCTAAACATTCTTGTCTTGTCCCACCTTTTTTGTTTGTTATTTCTCCTACTAGATTAAGAGTTAAGAGACTTTCAATTAATCCGATAGCTGCTAAAATAATTGCATAAGGAAAAATAATGAAAAAAGTATCTAAATTAAGTGGAACTGTTGGAATAGAAAAATTTGGAAGTCCTCCTGCTACACTTGCTAAATCCCCTACTCTTGGAACAGGTAAATCTAAAAGTAAAACTAGAAAAGTAACAAGAAGAATTGCAGCTAATGTAGATGGTATGAATTTAGTAACCCTTGGTAAGTACCATATGATTAACATGGTTAAGAAAACTAATACTAAAGAATATGTAAGCACTTCCCCTGACATCCATGTAAATGTTCCATCAAAGTTATATATTTGAAATTGATGTAATTGGGATAAACCAATTACTATAGCTAAACCGTTTACAAAACCTAGCATTACAGGTTGAGGAACCATTCTCATAAATTTTCCTAATTTAAAAATTCCTGCAAGAAATTGTAAGATTCCCATAAGTATTACTGTGGCAAATAGATATTGAACTCCATGTTCCGATACTAATGAAACCATCACAACAGCCAATGCTCCTGTTGCTCCTGAAATCATTCCAGGTCTCCCACCAAAAATTGCAGTTACTAATCCTACAATAAAAGCTGCGTACAAACCTGAAAGAGGTGCTACACCTGCTACAAAAGCGAATGCAATTGCTTCTGGAACAAGGGCGATTGCAACAGTTAATCCAGATAGAATTTCAATTTTAAAAAGTGAAAAGGAAGCTCTGCCCTCTGGAATATATTCATCTTTGTTTAAACCAAGAGAATTTGCAAATTGATTAACTGTTGATTTTATCATTAAGGTCTATTTTATTTAAATAGGTAAGATAAGTTATAAGTAAACAAAATCTACCAAACAGATTTGTATATATTAAAGGCGTCAGATTCTTCAATTTTACGGGGATTATTAACCAATAATCTATTTTGTTTCATTGCTTCACTAGCCATCAATTGGCAAGCTTCCATAGGAATTTCTAAATCTCTTAGCCTATAAGGTAATTCAAGTTCCTTAGACAAACTTTCTAAACGATCTATAAAATTGTTACACACAATCTCATCACTTTTGCCATTATCTAAATCTTTAAATACAAATGGTGCAAGATTAGCATAATTTTTTTTTGTTTCTTTATTTATGGAATTAAATTTCATAACACTTGGAAGAACTAAAGAGTTTGAAAGTCCATGAGATATATTAAATAGACCTCCTATAGGATATGCCAAAGCATGTACCGCTGCTACTGGAGAATTTGCAAAAGCTTTACCTGCTAACATTGATCCAAATAGCATATTTGATCTGGCATTTATATTATGTCCCTCAAATACAGCAGTTTTAATTGATGATCCGAGAAACTTGAGTGCTTCTATAGATAACATTTTTGAAATAGGATTGTTGTTAGGGTTTATAGAAGTGTAAGCTTCAATTGCATGAACCATAGCATCTATTCCAGTTGATGCAGTTATATTTGGAGGTAGATTAATAGTTAATAATGGATCTAAGATAGCAAGATCAGGTAAAATAAGTTTTGAAGAAACACCTTTTTTTTCTTTATCATCCATCGTAATTATTGAAATTGGTGTAACTTCTGAACCAGTTCCTGCTGTTGTAGGAATTAGTACAATTGGTATTCTTGGACCTTTTGCATTATTAACCCCCCATATCTTATCGATATTCTGATTAGATCCAAGAAGTAAAGATATAAGTTTTGCAACATCCATAGATGAACCGCCTCCAAAACCTAAAACCCCAGTTGATTTGAAATCTGTTGCTTCATCAAATGCTTTTAATAAAGTAGATTTTGAAGGATCAGACTCAACTTTATTAAATATATTTATATTTGAGTATGATTGAAGTTTTTTAATTGTTTTATCGTACAATCCTAATTCTGTTAATCTTTCATCAGTAATTACAAAAATATTTTTTCCTAATAAATTTACAATTTGATCAGTTGAATTAACTGCTGTTTCATTACCGAAAATCAAGCTGGCTGTTGAATGAAAGTTAAACATTTATCTATGGTCGGGGAGAAAGGATTCGAACCTTCGACCCCCTGGTCCCAAACCAGGTGCGCTACCAGGCTGCGCTACTCCCCGAAAAAATTTGTTATATTCATAAATAACCTAAAAACAATCTTTTATGTTTGTTTTCTAAAATAATATTTATTATAATTAAATTAGGGGTGCTTAAATGCTGAGATTTATACCCTTTTAACCTGATCTGGATAATGCCAGCGGAGGAAACATGAAAACATTACTAATTTTTTTTACTACCTTATTTATATCTTTTTCAATCTATGCAGAGAAACTAACTATATATACTTACGACTCTTTTGTTTCAGAGTGGGGTCCAGGACCCATAATTGAAAAAATATTTGAAGAAAAACATAATGCAGATGTAGAATTTGTTGCTGTAGACAGTGCCGCAATATTATTGAATAAAGTTATTTTAGAAGGTGATACTTCTAAGGCAGACATAGTTTTAGGTCTTGATATGAATTTATTTGATTTAGCCGAACAATCTGGACTTTTTACAACTCATAATATCAATGACATAAACAACTTAATTAATTTACCATTAAAATGGGAAAGTAATAAATTTGTTCCATATAATTATGGATACTTTTCTTTTGTGTATAATGAAGCAAATTTAGCAACACCTCCAAAATCCATGGATGAGTTAATTAATTCTACTAATGCTAGAATTGTAATTCAAGACCCGAGAACCTCTACCCCTGGTTTAGGATTATTAACTTGGATGAAAGCATTATATGGAGATAAAGCTGGAGATGAATGGAAAAAATTAAATAAAAAAATTATTTCAGTTACCAAAGGATGGACAGATGCATATTATAATTTTTTTATGGCAGGAGAAGCAGACATGGTATTAAGTTATACTACATCTCCAGCCGCACATATAATGTTTGAAGAAAGGTATGATATTCTTGCTACAACTTTTGAAGAGGGAAATTATATAACAATTGAATTTGCAGGCATTTTAAATAATTCACAAAATAAAGATTTAGCAAATAAATTTCTTAACTTTATGTTATCAGAAGAATTTCAATCAGTAATACCATCAACAAATATTATGTATCCAATTACAAATATAAAAGATTTACCTGAGGCGTTTGATAAACTAGATGTTCCTAACTTTATTCAAATGGATCCAAAAGAAATTAATAAGAATAAAGAAAAATGGATTGATGAGTGGCTTAATGCCTCGTAAATAAATTGTATTATAAATATAATTATTCAGTATTATTTTTTTTTGGATTAATAATCCTATTGCCTTTCATAGGTATTTTTTCAAAAATTAACTTTGAGTTAGACGTAATTTATAATTTTTTTCAAAATTCTTATACACATCGTCTAATTTATTTCTCATTATATCAAGCTTTTCTTTCAGCACTATTAAGTTGTTTTTTAGCTATTCCATTCGCATTAGCATTAAATAGACATAAGAATTTAAAAATTATTAAATTTATCATTTCTCTTTGTGGTTTTTGTTTTGTAATACCGACAATCTTGATAGTGTTTGCAGTGATTAAACTCTTTGGAAATAATGGTTTTTATAACTCGTATTTCAATTTGTACGAGAATTTATCGATAGAGACAATTTTTGGAATAAAAGCAATTTTAATTGCCCATATACTGCTAAATACACCATTTGCTACCCGATTATTTTTTCAATCCTTAAATAGTATTCCTTTAAAATATTATGAAATATCTAGCTCCCTAAACATTACTTTTTTTGGCAATCTTCTTAAATTAGAAATACCTTATATAAGACAAAATTTTTTTAC
Source organism: uncultured Alphaproteobacteria bacterium (assembly GCA_902541435.1). Classification (GTDB taxonomy): domain Bacteria; phylum Pseudomonadota; class Alphaproteobacteria; order HIMB59; genus CACPNW01. Next base: position 30,430 of record CACBQR010000003.1, on the reverse strand, counting down.
TGTGTTCTCAATAATATTCTCTCTTTGTTTTTTAAGTTTTGCAATAGTAATGGCATTAGGTGGTGGACCTATGTATTCAACAATTGAGGTGGCAATTTATCAATATGCACTTTTTGAACTAAATTTTAATAAAGCGATTTTACTCAGTTTTTTACAAATTTTTATCTGTTTATTTTTTTTATTTATTGGTTTTTACAAATTAAAAGGTTCAAATTTTTTTGAAATAGACCAAATTAATTTTATTCATCCTCATAAAGAATACAAAGCTATAAAAATTATAGATTTTTTAATTATTTTATTTTTTTCGATTTTTCTTTTTTCTCCAATACTATCTGTAATTTATCATTTTATAAATAATGGTATTTATTTATCGTTAATTAATGAAAAATTTTTAGAATCTTTTTTTAATTCTCTTATTATTTCAATTACTACAGGAATAATTGTTAGTATATCTGGATTTATCATTTCATCTATACTTGTAATAAATTATAAAAATGTAATTTTTCAACAATCAATTTTTTTAATAAGCTCTTCAATAATAATTATTTCTCCAATTATATTTAGTCTTGGTTATTTTATTGTATTAGGTGAATTAAGATATCTGCAATTTTTTAAATATTTAGTTATAGTTTTGATAAATTGTCTTTTCTTATTACCCTTTTCTATATTAATACTTTTTAATAACCTGAAAAATATTTTTTTAAATTTTAGAAATTTTCAGCAAACTTTTCGTATTACTATAATAAATTATTTTATTATTTTACTCCCAATGATTAAGAAAAATATAATTTTTGTTTTCGCATTTTCAACAGTTATTACTTTTGGTGATTTTACAATAATATCTTTTTTTAAAGATCAAAACTTTGATACCTTGCCATCTTACTTATATAAATTGATTAGTGTCTATAAATTTAATGAAGCTTCTTTTGTTGCAGGTATAATTTTAATACTAAGTATGATTATTTTTTTATTAATTGATAATTTAAATTACCAAGGCAAGTCAGCCATTAAAACGTGAAGATAAATACTTGCTACATAACCAATAAATATAACTGGAGTCCATTTTAAATGTCCAAAAAAAGTATAATATCCTCTCGCCTGTCCCATAAGTGCTACACCTGCAGCTGAACCAATTGACAATAGACTGCCACCCACTCCTGTTGTTAATGTAACTAGTAACCACTGATCAATTGACATTTCCGGTCTCATAGTAATTACAGCAAACATCACCGGTATATTATCTACGATAGCTGAAAGAACACCTACTATAGAATTTGCCATTGTTGGGCCAAGACCAATATATAAGAATTCTGAAACAACAGTTAAGTAACCTATAAATCCTAAACCACCTACACTTAAAATAACTCCGAAGAAGAATAATAAAGTGTCCCATTCAGCTCTTGAAACTTTTCTAAAGAAATCAAATTTTTCGTCTTCAACAGATGGATCATGTGTAATTTGTAAATAAAAAGAATATAACCCAAGAAGACCAAGACCAAACATCATGCCAAGCATTGGAGGCAAGTGAAGAATATTATGGAAGTTTACAGCACTAAAAATTGTAAGCAAACCTAAAAAGATAATTACTCGTCCGCCTCTTTTCATATATTCTCTATCAGAACTAATTTGTGGCTTTTCATTTGGAATAAAGAAATACATAACTGCTGCGGGAATTATGTAATTAACCACAGAAGGAAAAAATATTTTAAAAAATGTAAAAAATTCGACAATACCAGCCTGCCATACCATTAAGGTAGTTATATCTCCAAATGGACTAAAAGCACCACCTGCATTTGCTGCAACAACTATATTAATACAACCAATCGATATAAATTTTGTATTACCTTTGCCACAGGCCATTACTACAGAGCACATGACTAGTGCAGTTGTTAAGTTATCAGCTATAGGAGATAAGAAAAAAGTAATTATACCTGTGAATATGAATAATTGTCTAAAGCTAAATCCCCTTGATGTTAATTGGTATCTAACTACATCAAAAACTTTTCTTTCTTCTAAAGCATTGATGTAAGTCATAGCAACGAGAAGAAATAGAAAAAGTTCTGCAAATTCTAAGATATTATGTTCTAAAGCATACTCAATTTCTTTGGCATATTGCTTATCAGAAGAAAAATGGAAAGCTATAATACCCCATATTACAGCAGCTGAAATAATAACTGGTTTAGATTTTCTTAAATGACTAAATTCTTCAGCCATTACAACAGCATATGCAAGAACAAATACAATAAGGCTTAAAATGCCTACATATGATGTTGTTAGATCTATTTCCATAGTTTTAAATTAAAGCTAATTACGTCTTTTTCAATCCCGAAATCATATAGATTATTGTGTATTGCTTCGTCAATAAAAACACTTTTTTTTATTACTTTTGCTTTATCATAAAGCTTAATACTGTGTTCATGTGGTACAATTTCATCCTTTTTTCCACTAATGATAAGTAATGGAGATGTTATTTTATCAATTTTACTGAAGTTGTCGAATTTATCTTTAACTAAATATTTTGTTGGAAATATTTTATATCTTTTTTTTGCAATATCATTGATAGATGTAAATGGCGCTTCTAAAACAATAGATAAAAATTCGTACTTTGTGCCCATTTCTACTGCAGCACCAGATCCAAGTGATTCTCCATAAATCACTAATTCTTTGAATTTGAATTCAGTATTATTTTTAATCCATTTTAATACTGCTTCTGCATCTTTATATAAATTTTTTTCTGTTGGATTTCCTTCGTTACCTCCAAAACCTCTCCAGGAAACTAAAAGTACGCTCCAATTTTTTTCGATATACCTCTGGATTCTATAAGCTCTATCTCCGATATGAAAAGAATTACCATGAAAATAGACTAGTAAAGGGAGTGAATTATTCCCTTTATGATACCATGATAACAGTTTTAATTTATCCTCAGTTTTAATATAAACTTCTTCTGTATTATCCAAGTTATAATCCTTTGGTGCGCCTGGATGACCGGATTTATTAAAAACAATCCGTCTTTGAAAGATATACAACAGAAAACCTAAAAAAAAATATAGAAAAATTGCAGAAAAAATGTAATTCATTACTTATTATAATATTATGAGAACAGAAAACAAAGTAATTGATCCTCTAAGTCCATACAGCCGTGCACTGAAAAAAATAGAGGAAAGTGGTATTAGACCTACAAAACAAAGAAGAATTTTAGCTAAGTTAATTTTTGAAAAAGGTGACAGGCATATATCTGCTGAAAATCTTTTTGATGAAGTAAAAAAAGAAGATAGAAAAATTTCTATGGCTACAATTTACAACACCTTAAAACAATTTACCTCGTTAGGATTAATTAGAGAAATAGTTGTTGATCAAAATAAATCACTCTATTGTAATAATAATAAATCTCATTATCATTTGTACATTGAAGATGAGGGTAAGATACATGATATACCTACAAAAAATATTAATCTTGATATACCTTCTATTCCTGCTTGTCTTTCATTGCACAATATTGATGTTATTGTCAGAGTTAGATCTCTTAAAGAAGACCAAAAAAAGAATTAATTTGTTATGCACAACATAAAGTTGTGGTCTCCGAATAATAAAAAAACAAACCTTCACAAGTTTATTAATCAACTAGATAAAAGTTTAAATATAAAAAATTATGCTGACTTACATAATTGGAGCATAAAACATAAAAATGAATTTTGGAGCAACGTATGGGACTTCACAAATTTCGTTGGTGAAAAAAAAGGTAAAATTTTTAAGTCAGCACCTGAATTTACTAAAAATAAATTTTTTGATGAATGTAAAATAAATTATGCAGAAAATTGTTTAACAAGAGAAGATGATGATGATTCAATAATATTTCACTCTGAAAAAAAAAATAAAAGAAACTACTCTTGGAGAGAGCTTAGAAGTGCAGTTTTTAAATTTACAAGTTATTTAAAAAATAACAACATACAAAAAAATGATAGGATCGCTGCTATACTTCCAAATATACCTGAAACTGTAATTTCATTTTTATCTACAGCACAATTAGGTGCAATTTGGTCATCATGTTCATCAGATTTTGGTAAAAAAGCAATTATAGATAGATTTAAACAAATTGAACCAAAAGTATTATTATTTTCAGATTATTATTTTTATAACAATAAAAAAGTTGATACGACAAAAGTTATAAAAGATGTAATATACAATATCCCAAGTATTGAAAAAATTATTTTAATACCATATGAATTTAATGAAACGGATTATCAACTAGATTTTGAATATGATAATTTGTACAACATTTTACAACAAGAAATTGAGTATAGTAATTTTGAAAAGTTTAATTTTAATCACCCACTGTATATTCTTTATTCAAGTGGAACTACTGGAGTACCAAAATGTATTGTTCACAGTTCTGGTGGAGCGCTAATACAACATAAAAAAGAACATGCACTACATTGTGATATTAATGAAAAAGATAGAGTTTTTTATTTTACTACTTGTGGGTGGATGATGTGGAATTGGTTAGTTTCTGCTTTAGCATCAAAAGCAACAATAATTTTATATGATGGATCGCCTTTTATTCCCAACAATAAACATCTTTTTGAAATAGCAGAAAAAGAAGGCATTAATTTTTTTGGCACTGGCGCAAAATTTTTAGATACTTTAAAAAATAATAAAATTAAAATTAAGGAAAGTTTTAAACTAAATAGTTTAAATACACTAGCTTCAACAGGATCTCCTTTGGTTAATGAATCATTTGAATACGTTTATGAAAATATCAAATCAAATATTCATCTTGAATCTATAAGTGGTGGTACTGATTTAGTTTCGTGTTTTGTTACCGGTAATCCGTTAATGGATGTCTATAGTGGTGAAATTCAGTGTAAAGCTCTTGGAATGGATGTTGATGTATTTGATGAAAAAGGAAATTCAATTGAAAATCAAAAAGGAGAACTAGTATGTAAATCTTCTTTTCCATCAATGCCTTTATATTTTTGGAACGATCATGATAATAAAAAATATTTTAATTCTTATTTTAGTAAATATGAAAACATTTGGTATCATGGAGATTATATTGAAAAAACTATAAATGGCGGTTATGTTATATATGGCCGATCAGATGCAACTCTAAATTCTGGAGGAGTAAGAATAGGTACTGCAGAAATTTATAGAGTAATTGAAAATATTACAGAAGTTCAGGAAGCTGTTGCAGTGGAATATAAATTAAAAAATGATACACAAATTATATTATTTGTTGTCTTGAATAAAAATTTTGAATTTAATGAAAATTTAAAGTCTAAAATAATAGATGAAATAAAAATTAATCTTTCCTACAAGCATATTCCCTCACAAATATATGCTATAAGTGAAATACCAAGAACTAGAAGTGGTAAAATAGTTGAAATTTTAATTAAAAAATTAATTAATGGTGAAAGTATTGAAAATGAAGAATCATTGGCTAATCCAGAATGTTTAAAAGAATTCGAATTAATATATAAAAACTTAAAGAATAATTATGCCAAATAGAGTTGTAGTCAGTAAACTAGGTGGTCCAGAAGTTTTAAAATATGAAAACTATGACTTACCTAAAAATGTTGAAGAAAATATGGTCAGAATTAACCAAACTTCAATTGGTATTAACTACATAGATACGTATCATAGAACAGGAATATACCCGTTACCTGTAGAAATTCCTTTTTGTTTAGGAGTAGAAGCAGCAGGAGATGTAATAGAAATTGGAGATAATGTATCGAACTTAAAAGTTGGTGATAGAGTAGCTTACTCTTTTAGCCCTCCAATTGGTGCCTATTGTGAAGTTAGAGATTTTGATTCTCAAAGAGTTGTAAAATTGCCAGAATATATTTCAAATGATGAAGCTGCTTCAATATTATTACAAGGGATGACCGTCGAATACCTTTTTGAAAGATTGTATAAATTGCAAAAAGATGAAGTTTTTTTATTTCATGCAGCTGCTGGAGGTGTTGGATTAATTGCTAGTCAATGGGCAAAATCCATAGGAGCTAAAATGATAGGTACTGTTAGTACTGATGAAAAAGCATCATTAGCAAAAAAAAATGGATGTGAATTCACAATTAATTATAAAGAAGAAGATGTTCATAGTAATGTTTTAAAATTAACAAACAATGAAGGAGTAAATGTTGTTTATGATGGAGTGGGTAAAGATACATTTGATATATCTCTAAAATGCTTAAAATTTAGAGGGCTAATGGTATCTTTCGGACAATCTTCCGGAATGGTAGATGATGTCAATCTTCATAGTACATTTAATCCTAAAAGTTTATATTATACTAGACCAACATTGATGCATTATATTCGTAATTCAAAAGAGCTAACAGAATGCAGTAACAAATTATTTTTAAAAATTAAAAATAAAGAAATCAAGCCTAATATATTCAAAAAACTAAAATTATCCGAAGCTAGTGAGGCTCATGAGTTAATTCAATCAAGGAATTCTGTGGGTTCAATAATTCTATGCCCCTAGATTAGTGGCATCCCCTAGGAGAGTCGAACTCCTCTTTTCAGGATGAAAACCTGATGTCCTAACCGATAGACGAAGGGGACACGTGGTTGGTATATAGTAGATATTTTGTTTTTTTTCAAATTATTTAATTGATTACTTTAATGTCATGGATCAGTATTTGGGGCATATGACTAATTGAGAAGTTATCTTTTTTAATAGAACACAAAATATGAAATTTAAATTTATTAAACTTCAGAAGATAATCACCAATTAGGGTATTCATAGTGTTAAATGATATACCTTTTAAATTTTCACCTAAATCATTTTTAAAAAAAATTAAAATATGTTTATTTTTTAAATTTTTTACCTGCTCGATTACTATATCTTTGATTAAAAATTGAGGCTCTTCATTGCCTTTGCCATGAGGTTCTAATAGTTCTAAATTATCTAAAAAATCTTTGTTTATTTGATTTACAGAAATTTCACTGTCATAGAATATTTTTTTTTCAAAAAAATTATCATGATATGAATCAAATTTTTTAACTAAAAATTCATCTATTTTATCTAATTTTTTTTTATTTATTTTTAAACCTACTGCCATTTTATGGCCACCCCCATCTTCTATTAAATCATTAGCCTTAAGCTCAAGGACAATACTTCCAATATCAATTTGATCTATAGATCTGCCTGAGCCGGATCCAATATTATTAATAAAAGAAAATACAAATGTTGGCTTGTTATAAAGAGCTACTATTTTACTGGCAACTATTCCTAGGACACCTTGGTGCCAATTCTCTTTATAAACAATAATAAATTTTTTATTTTCTTGATCTTTTATTTGCTCAATTGCTTCATTGAATATGTTTTGCTCAATTAATTTTCTTTTTTCATTAATTAAAAATAGTTTTCTAGAAATAGTTTCTATTTCAGAATCATCATTTGATATAAGAAGTCTTGAAGATAAAGAAGAGTCATCAATTCTACTCGCAGCATTAATTTGTGGCCCTAAGACAAAACCAATATCCTTAGCTAAAGGTTCATGATTGATGTTAGAGTTATCTAATATTTTAGTTATTGATTTATTTTTTCGACTTCTAATGAGCTCCAAACCTTTACTGACAATTGATCTATTGTAACTGTTAATATTAACAATATCGCAAATTGTTCCAACAGCAACTAAGTCTAAATATGACATTAAATTTGGTTCTTTAATATTTGGAAATAATTTTAATTCTCTAATTTTTTTTCTTAATCCCATTAAAAAAAGAAAAGTTACTGCTACTGCAGCAAAGTCTTTATAATCATTATTTTCATCAAATCTATTTGGATTAATTAACGAGTGAACCTTTGGAAGTTTTAATTCACTTAAATGATGATCTATAACTATAACTTCAATATCATTATAATTGGGTAAATCAATCGAGTTAAATGCTGATGTACCACAATCAAGTGTAAACAAGAGTGTAATTTTTTCATTAAGCATTTCATTCATAAGCCTAATATTCGGACCATAACCCTCAGATAATCTATTAGGTATTTTACAAACAAGATTATTAGTAAAATTATTTAAAAATTTATATAAAATTGAAGCAGAAGTAGATCCATCAACATCATAATCAGCAATTATTCCAATCTTTTCATTATTTTTTAAAGCCTCAATACATCTTTCAATTCCTTTATTCATATCTTTAAGCTCAAAAGGATCAGGAAGATTATTTAAAAGATTAGGTTTTATATAGTTATCATAATTATTTTCGAAGACACCTCTTGAAATTAGAAGTTTTGAAAAAATTTCAGAAATTGATTTTTTTTGTGAAAGAGCTTGAATATACTTAAAGTCTATTTGCTTTTCTTCCCAAATTTTATCAGATAGTGATTTTTCAATATTCACATTAATTAATTATCATGAATAGCAAGAAGAGTAATTTTTTCTTTTACAAACTCTAAACCTTCAATTTTTTTAATTACATTACTTAATTTTTCTTTTTTAATATTATGAGTAGTTATTATAATTGGTATAGGTTTATCTCCTTCAGAACTCTCAGGAAGCTGAAGTATTTTTTTAACAGATATTTCAAAATCACTAAAGAAATTAGTAATTGAGGAAAGAACACCAGGTTTGTCTTCTGTCATTATTCTTAAATAATAGCTATTAATTACATTTTCTACTGAATATTTTTCAAAGGTTTGTAATTTGTCAATATTAAAACCTAAATTATTAAATTTTTCATTCTGAGATATATCATATAAATCAGAGAGGACAGAGCTGGCAGTTGGCTTCCCCCCTGCTCCTTCACCTTCTAAGAATAAATTTTCTAGATGTATAGTTTCAATATTAATCGCATTCAGAGCATTATCAACACTTGCTAAGGGATTATCCATTGAAACTAATTTTGGAGAAGTAAAGTTTGAAATCTTTCCTTCAATTATGCAAGCTTCAGATATTAATTTTATCTTATACCCTAATTTTTCAGCAAAATTAATATCTTCAATTTTAATATTTGAGATTCCTTCAATATAATTATTATTAAAGTTTAAATTAGATTGAAAACATAGAGTTGATAATATTGTTAACTTGTGTGCAGCATCATATCCGCCAATATCTAATTTTGATTCCTGATCAGAAGTAAATCCTTTATCTTTAGCAATTTTAAGAACTGCATCAAAGGACAAATTATCTTGTTGCATTTTTGTTAATATGTAATTTGTAGTACCATTTAAAATCCCACAAATTTTATTAATTCTATCTAAACTAATAGAATTTTTTATTGTTTTTATTACTGGTATACCACCTGCAACAGCAGCTTCATATGATAAAGCTAGTGAATGTGTGTTAGCTAATTTAAATAATTCTTTTCCATGATTAGCTATTAATGCTTTATTTGCTGTAACAACATTTTTTTTATTTTTTAATGCTGTTTCAATAATTTCATAGCTAATTCCTTTTTCTTCACCAATTAATTCAACAATTACGTTACAATTATCATCTTTAGACATTTCTCTTGGATCATCATACCAAGTATAATTTGATATATTAAAATTTCTTTTTTTATTTTTTGTTCTTGCTGATATTCCAACTATGTTTAATTCTATATCTGTTTTATCAAAGAAATAATTTTTATTTTCTTCAATTGTTTCAATTAGTGCTGATCCAACATTTCCCAATCCCGCTATACCAATATTAAGTTTACTCATAACTAAATTTAGCTTTTATAATCATTAATACATTTATCTATATCTTTTTTATCAGTATTAGAAATACTACAATATTCTAATAATTCATCATCAGTTAATGTTGTATCTTTAAAATCAGGAACATTATCAATATCAGGGTATCCACATGAAACAATAAAAAGAAATACAAGGAAAACTGTAAAATATTTAATCATACTAAAGATACTGTTTCTTCAATATTTTCTGCTATATTAAAGCATTGTACTGCTTGACCGGCAGCACCTTTGATTAGGTTGTCTATTGCGCTAACAATGATAATTTTATCCTCACTATGATGATTAAAAATTTTAATTTTACAATAATTAGAATTTTGAACAGAAAAAAAATCAAGAGTTTCATCATTATCAATATATTTTATAAAAGGATTTATTTTTTGTAAGTCTTTGAATAGAATTATGGCATCAGTTTTTTTTATATTCTTATTGAGATTGCAATAAATTGTAGAAATCATACCTCTAAAATTAGGAAGAATGTGAGGATTGAATGAAAACCTTACTTCATTTTCTGAATCATGATTATTAAGTTCTTGTTTAATTTCTGCAATATGTCTGTGATTATTTGTATTATAATTGTAAAAATTATAATCATTTTTTGATTTCATTTTATTGAAATCAAATTTCTTTCCTGCTCCACTATAACCTGATTTAGAATCTATAATTATATTGTCGGTATTGATTAATTTATTTTTTATTAAAGGTATTAATGGTAATAAAATAGAAGTTGGATAGCAACCAGGTACAGCTATATTTTTTGAACCTATTATTTTTTCTCTATTTATTTCAGCAAGACCATAAATAAATTTTTTTAAATGTTCTTTACAAGCATGTTCATTGCCATAATTTTCTTTATATGCATCAAAATTATCTAATCTAAAATCAGCTGATAAATCTATAATATTAATTTTATTAAAATATTTTTTTACGTATTTATTTGATACTGCATGAGGTAAAGCTAAGAATACATAATCACTATTTACAGCATTAAAACTATTATTCGGTTTTAAAAGAGGAAGTTCATTATATTCTTTAGTATTATCAATATTATTTAGATAACTACCTTGAATAGTTTCTGATCCTAAAAAATTTATATCTACATAAGAGTGATTTGATAAAATTTTTACTAACTCCATACCTACATAGCCTGTGGAGCCTAGAACGGCTACTCTTATCTTATTTTTCATGAAAATTTATCTCTTAGAGAATTGGTAACTTCTTCTAGCTTTAGCTAAACCAGCTTTTTTTCTTTCTACAACTCTTGGATCTCTTGTAAGAAAACCAACTTTTTTAAGAGGAGGTCTATTTGACTGATCATATAAACTCAGTGCTTTGCTTATGCCATGTCTTACAGCGCCAGCCTGACCAGAAAGCCCCCCACCCTTAACTGAAGCCAATATCTCATATGAATTGTCAGCTTTAACTACATCCAAAGGCTGGTTAACTATCATTTGTAATACGGGTCTTGAAAAGTATTTATCTAGAGGTTTGCCATTGATTTTAATCTCACCACTACCTCTTTTTAACCACACTCTAGCAATAGAATTTTTTCTTTTTCCAGTTGCGTATGCTCTTTCTTTATTATCTAAAATATTTTCAGTTTGATTTTCTTGATTTTCCATAGTTAGATTTTATTTTTAGCATTCATTGAAGCTATATCAATAATTTGAGGATTTTGAGCTTCATGCTTATGGTTTTCATCTCTATATATCTTACAATTGGATAATTGCTGTCTTCCTAATGGTCCTCTTGGAATCATTCTTTTAATAGCGAGTTTGATCATTTCATCAGATTTGTTTTTTTCCTTCATTTTATTGGGGGTTGACTCTTTAATTCCTCCAGGATATCCGGTGTGTCTATAGTAAATTTTATTATCAGCTTTTTTGCCTTTTAGATGAATTTTATCAGAATTAATTATAATCAGATTGTCACCACAGTCTTGATTAGGGGTGTATTCAGGCTTATTTTTGCCTCTTAGTATATTTGCAGAGATTACAGCAAGTCTTCCTAAAACAGCATCTTTAGCATCGATTATAACCCACTTTTTCTTAATATCACTTTTTTTCAAAGAGAATGTTTTCATCGCGTGCCCAAATACATATATTGAAAAATTAAGTCAATAATTTAATAAAAAAAACCCTCTAATTAGAGGGTTTTTAAAGTTTTTTAGTATTTAATTATGCAGTAGCTGAGTCTTTAGCAGCAGCATTCCAGATAATTAAACCGAATAAGATTTTATTAATAAAATCTGCAAGGTTGTAAATCCAGTTAAGAGTATCAGCATCAACTGAACCCATCATTAAACCGAATACATATCCTAGAGGATAAATAGCCCAACCAACTAATACAATTAATCTCATTGCATTAAATGCAGAAGTTACTGATTCTTTAGTTGTAGCAGCTTGACTTGCTTCACCTCGGAAAATTTCCCAAATGATTACAGCCCAACCGATCATACCAATGATGAAACCAAGTAATACTGAAATATGACCTGCTTCTCCAAGGTAACCACCAACTATCATAACAAGTGTACCAATGAGCAATCTGTAGAAAGCACCACTAGATACAGCTGCGCCGGCAGCAACTAGAATTAAAAAGAATTCAACCATTTGAAGTGGAACAGTTAAGATCCAATCAATATATCTATATACTGTTGGTGACTCACCTGTAGCAACCCAAAAGTCTCTCATATACATGTAGTGTACAGCAGCTATAAAAGTAATTAACCCTGCAACAACCATTGAAGTTCTCCATTTAGAAGAAACTCTCATACCTTCATAAAAGAAGAAAATAGTAGATGCCCACATTCCAATTGAGACAATCCAGAACGTAATACCTACGAAATCACCTTCACCTAAGAAAGTATCGGCAGCAAATGCTGGAACAGCGATAAATGCAATAGTCGCAGCAATGATACCTAATAGACTAGTCTTATTTAACATAAAAACTCCTTATAGTTTGTTTCCTTACTAATAAGATGAAGTTCATATATTTTAATTGACGCACAAATAAAACACTAAAAATAACTTTTTTTTTCTTATTTTTTGTATAAATAGTTTTACTAAATTATTGATATATAATGATTTTTTTTTTTATAATTATTATGTATTATGGTTTTTCAACAATATTCTCATTTTATTAAGAATCTGTTCTATTTTTTTAATATTATCTGAATGTTTAGAAGCTCCAGAATTAGAGTGATCTTTAGCAGTTTCAATTTTAGGATTAGAAGTTAGTATTTTATCAGCTAATTTAATTGAATAGTTTTGATTATTTCCATCATATAAAATGTTTTTAAGTTTTTCTAATTTTTTAATATTTTCTTTATTAAAATATCTAGTACCTCCTTTACTTTTTGTTGAAATACCATCTATTCTATATTTGTTTGTTTTTGGATCTATTGAATCCCAGTATCTAATTTTATGTTCTGCAATTTGAAGCATTTTTGATACTTCTGAAATATTTAAGTATTTTTTATTAATCACTAGTTTTATTATTAATATTTTGTAATAAGATTTTACTAGCCTTAAAAGTTATCACGTTTCTACTAGAGATATTATATTCCTCTTTCGTCTTGGGATTTCTTCCGATTCTACTCTTTTTATTATTTAATTTAAATGTTCCAAAATTATGTATTTTGACTTTTTTATCTGATTGAAGCCCTTCTATGATTATATCAATAATATCATTGACTATATCTAAACATAATTTTCTATTGAAGCCAAATTCATTTTTCATTGCATCAGCTATTTCATCTCTAGATATATTATGTTTATCCATTATTTATTTTTAATTGATTCAATAATTTTTTTATTTAGATCCTTAGTAATAAAATTATAACATTGATTCAATGCATAACTAAAAGCAACAGGATTTGCATTTCCATGACTTTTTACTGAAATACCATTTAAACCAATTAAAGTAGCTCCATTATATATATCTGGGTTAACTTGATCTTTTAATATCTTTAAGTCTTTTTCAATTAGCTTATAGGAAATTTTATTAATTAATGACTTGTTAAAAATTTCTTTTAAATTTGAAGTAATAAAATTTGAAATACCTTCTGCAGATTTCAGCATAATGTTTCCTGTATAGCCATCAGAAATAATAATATCACAATCTCCGGATGTTATTTTATTTGGCTCTATAAAACCTATAAAATAATCTTTTAAAAAACTTGCTTGGACTAAATCTGCAGCTTCTTGCAGAAACTCTAAACCTTTATTATTCTCGGTTCCTATATTCAAAATACCTATTTTTGGTTTAGTATTTTTATTAATTATTGAATAATAACAAAAACCCATTAGTGCAAATTGAAATAAATTTGAACCATTGACAATTACATTTGCACCTAGATCAAGCATGAGTGAATAATTCTTTTTATTTGGAACTAAAGAACAAATTGCTGGTCTATCAATACCTTCAATCATACCCATGTGAAGTCTAGAAAGGATCATAATTGCAGCGGTGCTTCCAGAAGACACAAAACCTGAATATTCATGATCTTTAGCAAATTCTAAACCTTTATAAATACTGCTATTTTTTTTCGATCTTAATATAGTATTAACACTATCTTCATCTAAAATGATGTCATTAGTATTTATAATTTCATGGTTAAAAATATTTAATTTATTTATTTCTATATTTTGATTAATAGTATGTTTGTCGCCAAAAAATATAATCTTTGTATTTTTTTCTTTTTGCAGGAAAATTTCTACACCTTTTAAAACTTTGTACGGACTGTTTTCACCACCCATAGCATCTATGGCAATAGTTACTTGCCTCTTAGACATAAATTTAATTGGTTTCTTCTTTTTTCTTTTTTAGAATTTCTCGACCTTTGTACATACCGGTAGAAAGATCAATCTTATGAGATAGTCTTGGCTCACCAGAATCTTTATCTAAAATAATATTTATTTTTTTTAAAGAATCATGAGATCTTCTCATATTTCTTTTTGAAACGCTTGTTTTTCTTTTTGGAACAGCCATTTTTTCCAATTATTAGTTTTTAAAATTAATTCAAGATAAATCTTCACAAAATTTCTACAAAATTAATGTTTAATTGTGGTTTTAATAAAATATGCAAATTTATCATTAAATATTTTTGTAACACTAATAAAGTCTTCATTTTTAATTAAATCTGTCATTTTGAGATAATTAATAAAAGATTCATTTCTGTATAAATTATTATCATTTGGGAATTTGCTAATTCTAAAATAGAATTTTTTTACATATGATTTAACATATTTACCTATCGACATATCACCTATCCCCTTTTCTCTTAAAGAATCATCTAGATCAGTTATGAATAAAGAAATTAATTCTTCATTCACTTTAAGATATAATTTTCTATTTTCCTCTAAAAGATTTTTTCGAATAAACATGATTATAAAAATTGAAACAATTTCGAAAGATGCCTTATAATCTTTTACTTTAAAAAAATTGTTATCATTCAAAAAAGAACTGCTTTCGTATAAAATTTTTTTATATTGATCAGTAGCAATTATTTTCTCTTTATTTTCTTTTTTTTTAAAATAATGTAATATCATTTAATGAATAAATTATTTTTATATATATGTATAATTTTAATTTTATCAAATTGTTCAAATAAAACCATCTATTCTGGAAAAATTTTAAATCAAGAAGAATTAAAAGATATTAACTTTGTTAATAAAGAAAAGTTAATTTCAAAACTTGGCAATCCTAGTTATGTAGATCCAATAGAAAATAAATTATTTTACTATTCTGAAAAGAGTGAAAAAAAATCAATCTTTAAAAAAGAAGTAAAATATAGTTATATTTTCGTTTTTAAATTAGATGATGAAGATAAAATAATTGATACTAAAGTTTATGATACTAATAATATTAAATATATTAAAATTTCTAAAGATAAAACATCTAATGAAATTGTTAAAAGAGGGTTACTAGAAAAAGTATTTGGAGGAGTTGGAACTCAGCAAGAGTTACCAACTACCCCTTAGTTTTATAAAGAAATTGCAGCTAAAAGTAAAAGAGCTACTATATTTGTAATCTTGATCATAGGATTAACTGCAGGACCAGCTGTATCTTTATAAGGATCACCAACAGTATCTCCTGTTACTGCTGCCTTATGAGCTTCACTACCCTTACCTCCATGATTGCCATCCTCAATATATTTTTTTGCATTATCCCATGCTCCTCCTCCAGCTGTCATACTTATTGCAACAAATAATCCTGTAATAATTACACCAAGCAATAATGCTCCTAAACATGACAGTGCTGCTGATTGTCCAGCAATAAATAGAATTACAAAATAAACAACTATTGGTGACAATACTGGTAACATTGATGGTATTATCATTTCCTTAATTGCAGATTTTGTAAGTATATCAACGCAGGTACCATACTCTGGTTTACCTTTACCTTCCATTATTCCAGGAATTTCTTTAAACTGCCTTCTTACTTCTAATACAACAGAACCTGCTGCTCTACCAACTGCTGTCATGCTTAAAGCTCCAAATAAAAAAGGTAATAATCCGCCTAATAATAATCCTACAACTACGTAAGGATTTGATAAATCAAAAGAAACTTCTATTCCGTATAGTGGACTGCTCGAATCTTTAGCAAAATGATCAAGATCTTCTGTATAAGCCGCAAATAAAACAAGTGCGCCTAATCCTGCTGATCCAATTGCGTAACCTTTTGTAACTGCTTTAGTTGTATTACCAACTGCATCAAGGGCATCTGTTGTCTTTCTGACATTTTCATCTAAATTTGACATTTCTGCAATACCACCAGCATTATCTGTTACAGGTCCATATGCATCCAATGCAACTACCATACCGGCTAATGCTAACATAGTAGTAACTGCAATAGCGATACCGAATAATCCAGCAAGAGAATAAGTTGAAATAATTCCTGCAACAATAATCAATGCAGGTAAAGCAGTTGCTTCTAAACTAATTGCAAGACCTTGTATTACATTAGTACCGTGGCCTGTTGTTGATGATTGAGCAATGCTTTGAACAGGTCTATAATTAGTACCTGTGTAATATTCAGTTACCCATATTATTAAGCCTGTAATAATTAATCCAAGTAAGCCACAAATAAAAAGTGACATCCCTGTGAATTGAGTAGATGTTCCTTCAACTACTAAAACATTATTTAAACCAACTATATAATCAGTAACAAAATATAATAATATAGCAGATAAAACAGCTGATACTGCAAATCCTCTATAAAGTGCTGCCATAATATTATTATTTTTACCAAGTCTAACAAAATAAGTTCCAATTATACTTGTTAATGCGCAAACTCCTGCAATAGCTAGAGGAAATATCATCATCGTATAAGAATTTTCTATGAAAAATATTGATGCTAAAACCATTGTTGCTACCACTGTTACAACATAAGTTTCAAATAGATCCGCAGCCATTCCTGCGCAGTCCCCAACGTTATCTCCAACATTATCTGCGATAACAGCAGGATTTCTTGGATCATCTTCAGGAATTCCAGCTTCTACTTTACCAACTAAATCTGCACCAACATCAGCACCCTTAGTAAAAATACCACCGCCTAGTCTTGCAAATATTGAAATTAATGAAGCACCAAATCCTAACGAGACTAAAGGAGCTACAATCTCTCTACCCGGAAATGAACCAGAGTTGTGCAAAATAAAATAAAATATTGCAATAGAAAGCAGAGCAAAACCTGCAACTAGCATTCCAGTTACAGCTCCTGCTTTAAATGACACTGATAAACCTTCAGCTAAGCTATTACTTGCAGCATGTGTGGTACGAACATTAGATCTAACCGATATATTCATTCCTACGTAACCTGCAGCACCAGAAAAAAATGCCCCAATCAAAAAGCCAATTCCAGATGCCAAATCAAAAACTATCCAAATAAGAGCAAAAATAACAACTCCTACAATTGCTATTGTCATGTACTGTCTGTTTAAATAAGCTCTAGCACCTTCTTGAATTGCGCCAGCAATTTCTTGCATTTTATCATTTCCAGAACCAAGTGATAAAATTTGCCTAGATGTTACTAGACCATATAGTACGGCTGCTAGACCGCATAAAACAATTAATACCTGCAGTGTTGTCATTGAAAACTCCTTAAAATTTTGGCTGATATGTCAGAAACTATAGAAAAAATCAAGTTTTTAGGAGAAATGATCAAATTTCTTGATATTCTTTACGTCTAAATGTGAATCGAAATGAATTCCTTTTTCACTTATTATTTTTCCTATCAAAGTAACATTGATGTTATTTTTATTAGCAATATCAAAAATTTTATTTCTATTTTTTTTACTAGATATGATTATCAGCTCATAATCATCCCCAGCATTTAAAAGATCTTCTAATCTAAAATTTTTTTTATTGTTGAGAATTTTTTTTGTTTTAACACTTAATGGAATTTTATTTACATTAATTAGTGCACCATATGCATCATTTAACATATCAGTTAAATCTCCAATTAGACCATCAGAAATATCTTTCATTGAATTAACATGATTTGCAATCAATGGTCCTATTTTACAAGGTATGGGATATAAATATTTTTTAATAAAATATTGCTTCAAATTTATATTTGATGAAATTTTTTTTTTTAAAATTTCTAAACCAATCTTTGACTCACCAATATTTCCAGTTATTAAAATATCATCGTATAAATTAAATTTATTTTGAAATATTTCTAATTTCTTTTTTATAGATCCAAAAAAAGTTGAAGAAACAATAAGTTTATTTGATTTTGATATATCGCCTCCCAAAAGATAAAATCCATATTTATTTTGTATTTTCTTTAATTGACTTGAAAATAAATTTAACCAATTTTCATTAATATGATTTGGTAAATGCAAATTCAAAAGATAGGAATGAGGCAAAGCTCCCATCGCAAAAATGTCAGATAAATTTATAGTTGTAATTTTTTGGGCTATCGACTTAGGATCATCATTAGAGAAAAAATCTATATCTTCAGAAATACTATCAGTTGTAACAGTTAGTTTGTAATGTTTACTGTTGAAACCTAAATATGCTCCGTCATTTTCAAAATCAAATGTTCCCTTATTTTTAAAATTAAGTTTTTTTAAATATTTATTAATTATTAATTTTTCAGATATACTATTTTTTATTGATTTCATCTTTATCTATATATTTTTGAATTATAGCATTGATTAATTTAGTTTCTTTTTGAGACACAAGACTTTTACTGATATTTAAATAATCATTAAGGACAATTTTAAATTTATTTTTATCAGTAATTTTTAATTCAGTAATAATTGCAAACATTATCGATTTTAAAATATTATCCCATTTTTCAAATTTTCGATTAATATCAATAAATCCATTTAAATCATCAATTATATTTTTTTTATCGATATTATTTTTAAAACTAGAAAAAAGTTTATTTAAAAAATTTTTATTAAATTTTAGCTTAAATTCTTTTTTCTCATCAATTATAGCAATATTAGTATCATAAAAATGCTTTTGAAAATCTTCAATACCTTCTAAAAAATCTGCATCTAAAAATTCATTCTGAAAAATATATTGAACAAATGCAAGTCTTGTTTGTGACTTGATGTAATTTTGCATTTTTTATTTTAGTAACTCTATGCAAGCTAATGCGGCTTCTTGACCTTTATTTTTTTGATTAACATCACTTCTTATTATTGCTTGTTCTAAATCATAACATGTTAAGATACCAAAACCAATTGGAACATTAAACTCGACAGATAGATCCATAATTTTTCTAGAAGTTTCATTAGCAATAACTTCGAAATGATATGTGTCACCTTTAATGATACATCCTAAAGAAATAAATCCTTTAAAATTTTCTATATTTTTTTTTATTAAATAGGGAATTTCAAAACAACCTGGTGCATTAATAATTTCATACTCATAACCATTTTCTCTAAGTGTTTTGCTTGCACCCAATTCAAGGTTTTTCGATATTTCTTTATAAAAATTTGCGGAAACTATTAGAATTTTATTATTCATATTTTTCTCTGATCAACTATTTCAATATTAAATCCATCCAAGGCAATAATTCTTTTCTTAGTATTTGTTAATAATATAATTTTATTTATTTGAAGTAATGATAAAATCTGAGCGCCTACACCATATTCTCTTAATTCTAATTTATTTTTTGATCTTTTTCTTTTATTAAAAGTTTTGAGTATATTTGGTGACATGTCACTATTTATTAATACTATAGCTCCTGATCCGTTCTTCTCTATAAGCTGAAAGGCAGACTTAATTTCACTTCCAAAAATATTTTTTTCTTCAAATATATCCTTTGTGACATCTAATCTGTGCATTCTAACAAGCACAGGTTGCTTTACATCACTTAAATTTTTTACTAGAGCGTAATGCTTTTCACCAGAAATAGTATTTTGAAATACTTTTAGAGTAAATTGTGACCCCATCTCACTTTCAAATGGCCTTTCGAAGATCTGTTCGACAATTTTAATTTTTTTAAGTCTAAACTTAATTAAATCACTAACCGTTCCTACTTTCAAATTATGTAATTTTGCAAACTTGATAATTTCTGGTAATCTAGCCATAGATCCATCTTCGCTCATAATTTCACAAATAACGCCAGAAGGATTTAAATCTGCAAGTTTTGAAATATCAACTGCTGCCTCTGTATGACCAGCACGTACTAAAACGCCCCCATCCCAAGCCATAAGAGGAAAAACATGTCCAGGATAAACAAGATCATTCTTGTTTCTATTATTATTTACAGCGACTGATATTGTATGAGCTCTATCAGCTGCAGATATTCCGGTTGTGACTCCTTCTTTTGCTTCAATCGAAACAGTAAAAGCAGTTAAATCATTTTTTATATTACTTGGGTTCATTAAGGGAAGTTCCAATTCTTCTATTCTATCCTTAGTTAATGCTAAACAAATTAATCCCCTTCCATGCTTTGCCATAAAATTAATAGTTTGAGGGCTAGCATATTGAGCGGGAATGATTAAATCACCTTCATTTTCTCTATAGGGATCATCGACAAGAATATACATTTTACCATTTCTTGCATCTTCTATGATTTCTTCAATAGAAGATAAACTTTCTTCAATGTTATCTTTATTCATTATTCAAGATGAAACGGGCAAGATAATCAAATTCAATATTTACTTGATCACTTTTTTTTAAAAATTTTAAATTAGTATTATGAAATGTATGATCAATGACAGAAATCATAAAAGTATTATTTTCTACTTTTGCTATTGTTAAAGAAATACCATTTATTGAAATTGATCCTTTTTCAACAATAAATCTATTGTTTTTATTAAATTTTTTTTCAAAATGATATTCCCAACTATTTTCAAGTTCTAAAATATCACTTACATTAGTTGTAGTATCAACATGACCATAAACAAAGTGGCCACTGATTTCGTCACCTATCTGAAGAGATTTTTCCAAATTAATATTTTCATTTTTTAGAATAGAGTTAGCAAGATTTGTTCTTTTCAAAGTTTCTTCTCCTATGTTCACATCAAAGCTAAATGAATTGTTTTTTGATGGAGTTATATTTTTTGCTGTAAGACACACTCCATTACAAGAAATTGAAGAACCTTCCTTACAATTACTCAAATCAAGATTTGTAGATATTTGGTAAAGTCCCACATCTTTGTTTTTTATTTTTCCTAAATCTTGAATAATACCTGTAAACATTAATTCACCTGATAGTTTGTATATATGTCGTTTTTGAATTTTTTTCTTTCATTTAAAGATAAATGTAATTGACTAAGTTTTTTTCCAACAATTGCTGGCTTACCATGTTTTCCTATAATAATTTTGGATTTAAATAAATGAATTTCATCTACTAAATTTTTATTTAACAATTCTGTAAAAAAAATACCCCCTGCTTCAACTAATAAATCTGATATTTTTAATGAGTATATTTTACTAAAAATATTTTTTAAATTTAGTTTTTTGTTTTTATTTAATTTACAAAAAATAATTTCACATCCTAATTTAATTAAATTTTCAGATTTTTTATTTTTTTTAGAAGTAAAGATAATAATTCTTTTTTTAGATATATCTTTTAATATTTGTGATTTCATTGGTATTTTTAGATTATTATCAATTATTATAATTGGAATATGTTGCTCTAAATTTTTTTTTAATCTTATAGTTAATCTTGGATCATCTTTTAATACAGTTTTTGAAGTAGTTAAAATAGCTTGACTCATTGATCTTAACTTATGAGCATATTCTCTACTTGATTTATTAGATATCCATTTACTTTTATAATCATGCCATGCAATTTTTTCATCTGTAGAAGTTGCAATTTTAACTTTTGTAAATGGTTTTTTCTTTAATACACTTTTAAAAAAAAATTTGTTTAAATTATATGTTCTATTCTTTTCTAAACCTACATTTACAATTACATTATTTTTTTTTAACTTTTTAATACTTTTATAATTAGTTCTTACATCTGGATCAGCCGCAGATATAAATATTTCTTTAATTCCTGATCTTAATATTTGATCTGTGCATGATCCATCTTTTGAACTGTGAAAACATGGTTCTAATGTTACATACATTGAAGCTCCTTTGGCTTTATGGCCAGCTTTAGCTAGAGCTATTTCTTCCGCATGAGGTCTTCCTGATTTATTTGTTACAGCTTTAGAAATTATTTTTGAATTTTTTGCAATTACACAGCCCACAGTGGGGTTGGGGAAAGTTTTTCCAAATTTTTTTTTAGCAATATCATGTGCTAAATTCATCATCTTTACATTTTGTTGAGACACTTAAAATTATTTATCTTCTAAATTACCTAAGAAATCTTCAAAATCTTTTGCTTCTCTAAAATTTTTGTAAACTGATGCAAATCTGACGTATGCTACCTGATCCAAATGCATTAAAGCTTCCATGATATACTGACCAATGATATTAGATTTTATATCAGTTTCACCTGAGTTTTCTAATTTTCTTACAATAGCATTTACAATTTTTTCAATTTTTTCATTATCAACATTTCTTTTTCTTAAAGCCAAAGAAAGAGATCTATACATTTTATCTCTATCAAAATTTTCTTTTTGACCATTACTTTTCATTACAACCAAATCTCTTAACTGAATTCTTTCAAAAGTTGTAAATCTAGAGCCGCAAGCATCACAAACTCTTCTTCTTCTTATAGCTGTATTATCTTCCGTAGGTCTTGAATCTTTTACTTGTGTATCTTCATTACTACAGAAGGGGCATCTCATTTAAAATGCCTCACTATAAATTGGATATTTTTTGCAAAGCTCAATTACATCTTTTCTTGTTTTATTAAAAACTTCAGTTCTCTCGTTTTCTTCAAGTAAAAGACTATCCAAAATATCAGCAATCATATTTCCAACTTGTTCAAAATCTTTCTGATTAAAACCTCTGGTCGTAGCAGCGGCAGTTCCAAATCTAAGTCCACTAGTTATTTTTGGAGGATTAGGATCATAAGGAATTGCATTTTTATTACAAGCCAATCCAACTTCTTCTAAAATTTTTTCAGCTTTATCACCAGTTAAACCTTTTGGCGTTAAATCTAACCACACTATATGTGAATCAGTACCTCCAGTAACAATTCTAAATCCTCTATCAACTAAAGTTTTTGCCATAACTTTAGCACTAGCAATTACATTTTTTATATATTCTTCGAATTCAGGTTTAAGTGCTTCACCAAAGCAAACGGCTCTAGCTGCAATTACATGCATTAGTGGACCACCTTGTAATCCAGGGAAAACCGCAGAATTAATTTTTTTGTATAAATCTTCATGATTAGTTAAAATCATTGCACTTCTTGCGCCTCTTAAAGTTTTGTGTGTTGTTGAAGTTACTACGTGAGCATGCTCAATAGGATTTGGATATTGTTTACCAGCAATCAAACCAGAGTAGTGAGCCATATCAACTAAAAAATATGCTCCTACTTTATCAGCTATTTCTCTAAACTTTTTCCAATCTATTGTTCTAGGGTAAGCAGAAGCTCCCGCTATTATCATTTTTGGTTTATGCTCTAATGCTAAAGCTTCAACTTCATCATAATCAATTAAATCTTTATCATTACCATCTTTTTTTACACCATATTGAACAGCATTAAACCATTTACCAGATAAGTTAGGTTTTGCTCCGTGAGTTAAGTGGCCTCCAGATGCAAGTGACATACCTAAAATAGTATCATGCGGTTGAAGTAAAGCTAGAAAAACTGCTTGGTTTGCCTGCGCTCCACTATGTGGTTGTAAGTTTGCAAATTTACAATTGAAAAGTTTTTTAACTCTTTCTAAAGCAATTTCTTCTGCTTGATCTACGAATTCACATCCTCCATAATATCGTTTACCAGGATACCCTTCTGCATATTTATTTGTCATAACAGAGCCTTGAGCATTTAGAATTGATCTTGATGCAATGTTTTCAGATGCAATCAACTCTATTTGGTTTTGCTGTCTTTCTAATTCACGACTTAGAGTTCCGTAAACCTCTGGGTCTGCTTCTTTAATTCCTTTAGTAAACAAATCTGAAATCATAATTTTTTAATCCTTCTTTTATGTCGTCCTGACTCAAACTTTGTAGAAAGAAAAGCCTGAACACTTTTTTTTGCCTCGCTAGTATTTATAAATCTACCTGGTAAAACAAGTACATTAGCATCATTGTGCTTTCTTATCAATCTTGCTATTTTTGAATTATTAGCAAGACCAGCCCTAATTCCTTTTTTTCTATTAGCAGCAATACTCATACCAACACCAGTTCCACAGATTAGAATACCAACGTTTTTCTTATTCTTAAGAACCTCTTTAGTTAATTTGTGTGCAAAATCAGGATAGTCAACACTCTCATCTGTCTTTGTTCCTAAATCTTTAATTTTCGGAAAATACTTTAACAATTTAGTTTTGATGTCAAATCCAGCATGGTCTGAAGCAATAAATATATTCTTATTTTGCATAATAATTTTTTGTGGTTATTTACATTAAAATAATGATATTGGCTAATATTGTATGAAAGAAAATAATTGGTTTGATCCATTTTATATTCAAAGTCATTTAAATGAAGAAGAAAGTAATATTCAGAAAAATGTAAGGGATTTTTGTAATAATGAACTTAAACCTACAGTAGTTGAAAGAAATAGAAAAAATGAATTTGATCAAAACCTCTATCCAAAATTTGGATCACTTGGAGTTTTAGGACAAACAGTTAAAACACATGGTGGTTCTGGTACATCAAATTTAGCGTATGGACTTGTAGCATATGAGTTTGAAAAAATAGATAGCAGCTACAGATCTTCAATATCTGTTCAATCTTCTCTTGTGATACATCCAATAAATGAATTTGGATCTCAGGAACAAAAAGATAAATATCTTCCACAATTAATTAAAGGAGAAAAAATTGGTTGCTTTGGTTTAACAGAAAGCGAAGCTGGTTCTGATCCTGCTTCAATGAAAACTTCATTTAAAAAAACTAAAAATGGATATATTTTAAATGGATCTAAAAACTGGATTACAAACGCACCAATTGCAGATATATTTATTATTTGGGCAATTGAAGATAATAAAGATTACAAAAATATTAAAGGTTTTATAATTGAAAAAAATACTGAAGGATTAAATACTTCAACAATAGAAAATAAAACAAGCTTAAAAATTAGTCCGACTGGTCAAATAATTTTAAATAATGTTTTTGTTCCAAATAATTTGTGTTTAGAAAATACCAAAGGATGGAGATCAGTTTTTAGTTGTCTCAATAAAGCAAGATTTGGAATTAGCTGGGGTGTTTTAGGTTCAGCATCTGAATGCTGGTTAATTGCAAAAGACTATGTAGAAAATAGAATTATGTTTAAAAAACCTTTAGCATCAAATCAATTAATTCAAAAAAAATTATCTGAGATGCAAATAGAAATAAATCTAGGACTAGCATCATGTCTTTTAAGTTCTAAAGCTTTAGATGACGGAAAAGATATCATTAATGCAATTAGTATTTTGAAAAAAAATAACTGTAAAAAATCTTTAGACATAATAAGAAATGCTCGTGATATGCTTGGGGCAAATGGGTTATTAGAAGAATATCATATCATGAGACATCTGGTTAATTTAGAAACTGTTAAAACATACGAAGGCGCAGAGGATATTCATTCATTAATTTTAGGAAAAAATCAGACTGGAATATCCAGTTTTTAAAAGTAATTTCTAGTTTTAGAGGTTTGATTTAGTAAATTTTGTTAATATTTAATACCATTAGAAATTGATACAAATACGATTTTTGTATAAATCTCAGATATTAATTCATATTATCTCGGGAGGACATATGAAAAAAAATTTAAAAAGACGTGAGTTTCTAAAGAAAGCTGGTGTAGCAGGTGCTGCTGCAGTTGGTGCTTCTACTTTAGCAGCTCCAGCAATAGCTGGCGGTCATCAAGAGTGGATCATTTGTAGTGCTTTTGGTAAAGCTGGTCCATTAGGACAGGCTATCCAAGGTTTTGGAGATAACATAAATAGATATTCTGAAAAGCTTAAAGTTAAAGTTTATCATGCTGGTGAACTTGTTCCAGGACTTGAAGCATTAGATGCAGTAAGATCTGGTGCAGCTCAAGCAGCTTATGGAGCTCCTTATTATTGGCCAAACCTATCTGATGCAATTGAGTTCGTAGCAACATGCCCATTTGGAATGAATGCAATGGAGCAAAATGCATGGTGCTATTATGGAGGTGGTATTGAAGCTGCTGACAAAATTTATAATGCACTTGGTGTTAAATTTTTACCTATGGGCAACACAGGAAACCAAATGGGTGGTTGGTTTAACAAAGAAATCAATACTCCTGATGACTATAAAGGTCTAAAAATGAGAATGCCTGGTTTAGGTGGTAGAACTATTGAAAAACTTGGAGCTACACCTGTATTGCTTGCAGGACCAGATGTTTTACCAGCTTTAACTTCTGGTGCAGTTGATGCAGCAGAATGGATATGCCCAGCAGCAGATTTAGGTGCTGGATTATATCAAGCTGCAAAGTATTATTATGGACCAGGATGGCATGAACCATCTACTCTTCTAGATTTATCAATGGATCTTAAAGCATGGGAAGCACTTGACAGTGACACTCAAGGCTTAATCGATGATTTAGCTAAATCTTTCAACATGACTGTATTTAGTCGTTTCCAAGCCATTAATGGACCAGCATTACAAAAACTTGTTAATGAACATAACGTTGAAATTAAAACTTTCCCAGATGAGGTTTTAATAGCTCTTGGTAATGCAGCAGGTGAAGTTGTTTTTGAGAGGGGTTCTATTAACTCTGAAACAAAAGCTATAACAAATCACTTATTATCTTTCAGAAAAGTTATTAAAGAATGGTTTACTAAAGGTGAGCAAAACTTCTCACGTATAAGAGATTTACCATTTAAATTTCCTGATTCAGTATAATATTTTAAATTTTAAATTTTTAAGAGGTCTCTTTTGAGACCTCTTTTTTTTTAGTTTATTAACCTTGGAAGCCAAGTTGCTATTTGTGGGAACGCGAATACTAAGATTATTGCAAGTATTTGTATAAAAATAAAAGGAATAACACCGGCATATATATTAGATGTTTTTACATTTTCTGGAGCAACACCTCTTAAAAAAAATAATGAAAATCCAAATGGAGGCGTTAGAAAACTTGTTTGTAAATTAAGAGAAATTAAAATTCCCAGCCACAAAGGATCAGCTCCGTTCGCAATTAATCCTGGACCTACTAATGGGATAATAACAAATATAATTTCAATATAATCAAGGAAAAAACCCAATATAAAAATAGTTAACATTACTATAAATAAAGCACCATACTCTCCACCTGGTATATTAGTTAAAAAATTACTAATCATTTCATCTCCTTGAAATCCTCTGAATACTAAAGAAAACATTGATGCTCCAATTAAAATGATAAAAACAAATGAACTCATTTTTACTGTCGTAATTGCAGCTTCTGAAATATTTTTAAGATTTAGATCCCTTCTTAATAAAGCTAAAATAGCAGCACCTGCAGCACCAACAGACGCAGATTCAGTTGGAGTAGCTACACCAAGAAAAATTGATCCAAGAACTGCTAAAATTAAAAATATAGGTGGGATTACTTCAAACAGAGCATTTTTCCATATTTCAACTTTGGGTTTATCAGAAATTTTAAGAGGTAATTTATCTGGATGTAATCTAGCAGTAAAAAGAATGTAGATAATAAAAAATCCTACTAACATTAAACCAGGTAAAAGAGCTCCGGCAAATAAATCTATTGCAGTTACTGGTAGTGGTGCCAAGTCTCCTGTTAAAAGACCAGCCTCTTCATTTGCTCCCTGCAACATTTCAGCTAGCAGTATTAAAACAATTGAAGGAGGAATTATTTGTCCTAAGGTTCCTGAAGCACAAATTGTTCCCGTAGCAATTTTTTCATCATAACCTGCTTTGAGCATACTTGGCAATGCAAGCATTCCCATAGTTACTACTGTTGCTCCAACTATTCCTGTAGATGCAGCAAGCAACATCCCAACTAAGATAACACCTATTCCTAATCCACCTCTTACTGATCCAAATAAATCTCCTATAGAGTCTAAAAGTTTTGCTGCAATTTTTGTTTTTTCAAGCATAACTCCCATAAAAATAAATAGAGGTACAGCAACAAGAGCTTCATTAATCATCACACCATAAATTCTTTGAGGGAAGAAAAGAAGCATTTTAAAATTAAACACTCCTAATAGATCACCTACAAAAGCAAAAATTAAAGATGATCCTGCTAAAGTAAAAGCAACAGGAAAACCAAATAACAAAAACAACAAAGTTGTTAAAAACATTATTACTGCTAATACTTCAGGAGTCATTTGAATTTAAACTGATAAAATTATTAATAACTTTTGAAATTACCTGTATGAAAAGAAGAAAGGCAAAAATAAGAATTGCTAGTTTTAATAAAAATATCATTGTCAAACCACCAGCTTCTCTAGACACTTCATTCATTTGCCAAGATTTGTAAACAAAAGGAAAGCTGTAAGACCAAATTATATATAGAAAAGGTAATAGTAAAACTATGTTACCTACTAAATCAACAATTACACGATACAATTTTGATGAGTTTCTATAAATTATATCAATACGAACATGATCGTCATTTAAATATGTGAAACCAGCACCAACCATAAAAATATATGCATGCATCCATACATATGTTTCTTGCATCCATATAAAACTGATTCCAAATAAGTACCTTAATACTACTACTAAAAAAACGTTTATTGTCATGAGAACTACTAGAAATGCACAAAAGTAACCAGCATATTTATTAATCGTACTTAAAATAAGAGACATATTTTTCATATTTACTATTGGAATGTATCAGTAAACTTAAATATATTTAAATAAATAAAATTAACCATCAAATTTCAAATTTTTATTGAAAAACTTAGGCACTTTTTTACCAGCCTGAGCTCTCTTTCCAATCCAAAACTCAAGATCATCCAACTTTCTATTTTTAGAACCAGTACTCCATTCTAAACCAGCTTCGATGTTTAATTGAGTGACATCGGATAAAAAATCATCTTTCTTGATTTTAATTAATTGAACTCCCCCACCCTTTTGTAGTTTTGGCAGAGAATCTATTTCAAAAATTAGCATTTTTTGCAACTTTGTAACACAAGCTATTTGTTTTTTTGTAAGATTTAATACTTTAATTACGACATCATTATTTTTTAAATTAAATAATTGCTTACCTTTCTTTTGATTGGTGACAAGAGATTCAGTATTACTAATAAATCCTTTAGCTTTTTTGGATACAATTAAGAGTTCTTCATCGATTGATGAAAGTAATCCAGTAACCTTATCATTTGGCATACTGTCGACAAAATAAATAAATGATTTAGGATTACTATTTCCACCTGGTAAATTTTTTGGATCTATCGTGTAAACTTTACCAGAAGAAACAAACAAGAGAATTTTTTGATTTGAATTTAAATTAACTGAAAATAGATTTTCTTTTTTTATTTTTTCAATTTCCTTTTCATCAGTTATCTCTTTAATTCTCTTGAGCTGAAAATCTTTATTAATGATTATAGTAAATTTTTCAATTTCTTTGAATTCATCAATACTAATATCAATATCATTATTTTGTTCTGATGATATTAAAGATTTTCTTTCTTTTATATCTGTATCTAAATCACTTTTTATAAGATCTAATTCACTTACTATAAATTTATCTAATGTTTTTTTATCTTTTATTAATTTGTTAAGGTATTTTAATTCTTCATTTAATTTTTGGATTTCATCTTTAATATTTTTTTCATCAATCTTTCTAAGAGATCCTAAACGCATACTTAAAATTGAATCACATTGTAAATCAGATAATTTATATTTTTTAATTAATTCTTTTTTGGGATTATCTTTTGTTCTTATGATTTTTATTATAGAATTTAAATTTTTAAAGACAATTTGATACCCTTTTAGAATTTCTAGTCTCTTTTTAATTTTTTCAATATTAAATTTTGATTTTCTTTTAATTGTAACTTTTCGATGTTCTAAAAAATTAGAAAGTATTTCAATAATTCCAATTTGTTTAGGTTCTATACCATCAATTAAAACATTAAAATTACAAGAGTACTTAATAGATAGGTCAGTTAATTTAAAACATAAGCTTATTAATTTATCAGCATCAATATTTCTGGTCTTTGGTTTTAAGACAATTCTAATATTTTCATCTGACTCATCAACTACATCATCCAGAGGTAATTTTTTATTATTTATATTATTAGCAAGTTGTTCAATTATCT
>CACBQR010000002.1 GCA_902541435.1 uncultured Alphaproteobacteria bacterium | reverse complement strand
GAAATTAACGGACAACCAAGAACAATAGATATAGAAAATAAAGAATTTTCAAAAAATATAACACAAAGAGCTAAAGCAGATGATAATAATCCTGATCATGTCGGATCTCCTTTGCCAGGCCAAGTTGCTAAAATATTTGTTCAATCAGGTAACAAGGTTATTAAAGGTGATAAGTTACTAGTGATTGAGGCTATGAAAATGGAAACTACAATAAATGCTGATAAAAGTGGAGCAATTAAAGCAATTAATGTTGCATCTGGTGATAATGTGGAAACCAAAGATTTGCTTGTTGAAATTAGCTAGTAAAGTCGTATTCTTTATAACATTCTTCTATCGAGTTCTTTGTATTTATAAGCTCTCCTAAAGAGTCTCGAAATTCAAAATATTCTACTCTCTTAATATTTGAGTTTATATTAAAGAAGATAAACAACCTACATGAACTACTATCATATCGCATCATATGCACCGAGCCATCAGATCGTGCTAAATTAGGCTGTCCCAGTTTTTGTTTAATCTCAGCCAGTTGTTTTCCCATGAAATTTATTTCTGCGATTTTTTGCTGCTCCTTAACTATAGTTTTTTCCTCTTCTTTTTCTTCAGTAATAATTTGTTGTTCTTCAACAATAGTTTTATCTTCAATAATCTTTGGTTCTTTTTTTATAATATTTTCTTCAACTTTATCTTTTACTACCGCCCCAACTTTAACGACTTCTCTTCCAACTTCAATAGTCGTACAGCTAGATAAAAACACTAATGTTAAAAAATAAATTGATAACCGCATTGCTCTTAGTGGGATTTCTATATATGTAATCGCCTATGATTACAGTAATTAAATCACCATTCGTTCAATACAAATTATCAATTTTACGAAATAAAAAAACATCTAATACTGTTTTTAGACAAACTATGAATGAAATAAGCTACCTTATTGCTTCTGATGTTCTTCAATACGTTCCATTTAAAAAACAAACAATTGAAACACCTCTAAAAAAAATGAGTGGTACAGCCTTGGGTCAACCCATAATTTTGGTCCCAATTTTACGTGCCGGTTTAGGGTTACTTGAAGGGTTTGCAAAATTTTTACCGGAAGCTGAAAAAGGTCACATAGGTTTGTACCGCGACGAACAAACTTATGAACCTGTAGAATACCTCTTTAAACTTCCAAGAGTTAAAAATAAAAAAGTGTTAATCCTAGACCCAATGTTAGCCACAGGTAATTCTTCGATTGCCGCAATCAATTTAATAAAAAACAAAGGCGTTAATATTAAAGATATATTTTTGGTGTCTTTGCTAGCTGCTCCTGAGGGTATTAAAAATATTCAAAAAAAGCAAAAAGGCATTCATATATTTACTTGCAATATTGATGCTAAATTGAATAAAAATAAGTTCATTGTACCGGGCTTAGGTGACGCAGGTGATAGGTATATGGGTACTTGAAGTTATCCATAAAAAATCCTATTATTTATCCATAATCTCATTTTTTAATGCATTTTTTTATAAAGAAAATGTTATCAGTGGGATATCTATAATTCATATTTAAGGGGGATTTTTGGTATGAAGAAAATTTTAAGTATATTTACAGTTTCTTTCGCTCTTGTCTTCTCTTCAAGTGCGTTCGCAAACACAATAGGAGTTGTTTATGACTCTGGTGGAAAATTTGACAAATCATTTAACGAGTTAGCATTCAATACAGCTGAGAGAGTTGTTGATGAACTTGGCTGGGGTATGATTGAGTTCGAATCTGCAAACGACAATCAGATCGAGCAGGGTATGCGCAAGATTGCTGATAGAGGAGCAACAATGATCGTAGGAATGGGATTTGCTCAAGCTGATGCAGTTGCAGCAGTTTCTGCTGATTACCCAGATATAAAATTTGTTGCAGTTGATGTTTGTTGGTTAGACGATCCAAACAATAATATTTATCAAGCTTGTTATAAAGAACATGAAGGTTCTTTCTTAGTTGGAATGATGGCTGCTATGGCTTCTAAAAGTGGAACAATAGGTTTCGTTGGTGGAATGGATATTCCTCTGATTAGAAAATTCCAAGGTGGTTATGAGCAAGGTGCACAATATGTAAATCCAGATATAACTGTTTTAGCTAATATGACTGGAACTACAAATGAGGCATGGAATAACCCAACTAAAGGTGCAGAATTAACAAAAGCTCAAATTGATGGTGGTGCTGATGTTGTATACCAAGCTGCTGGTGGAACAGGTATTGGTGTTCTTCAAGCTGCGGCTGATGCCGGCATTATGGGTATCGGAGTTGACTCTAATCAAAACTGGATGCACCCAGGTAACATGTTAACATCTATGTTGAAGAGATTAGATCTAACAATTTTTGAACAAGCTAAAAATGTTGAGTCAGGCAGATTTGAAGCTGGCATAAACATTCTTGGTCTTTCAGAAGGAATGGTTGGTTATGCAACTGAAGATGGAATGGTAACATCTGAAATGGCTGCTGCCGCAGATGCTGCTGCTGCAGACATTGCGAGCGGTGCTCTAGTTGTTGCTGACTGGTCACAAGAGTAGATACTAAAACAAATATTTGGTGAGACCAAAGATTAATAAATAATTTATGGTCTCACCTATCTTAGAATTAACGGATATAAATAAATCATTTGGTCATGTTCAGGCCAACAAAAATATTAATCTCAAAATAAATAAAGGAACAATTCACGGCATAATTGGAGAAAACGGAGCAGGTAAATCTACTTTGATGAGTATAGTCTTTGGTCTTTACCAAGCTAATTCGGGTTCAATTAAGATTAATGGAAAAGAAATTAATTTAAGATCACCAAGAGATTCAATAATAAATGGCATTGGAATGGTTCACCAACATTTTATGTTGGTAGAAAATTTTACTGTACTAGAAAATATAATTCTTGGTTTTGAAGGTGAAACAGTATTTGGAGAAAAATTACAAAAGGCAAAAGAAGATTTAGAAAAATTATGTCAAACATATAATTTTAATATTGATCTTGATGCCACTATTTCAGATTTATCTGTAGGTTTTCGTCAAAGAGTGGAAATATTAAAATCTTTATACAGAGGAGCAGAAATTTTAATTCTTGATGAGCCGACAGGAGTTCTTACACCTCAAGAAGTTGATGAGTTATTTAAAATTCTTCGTTCATTAAAAGATGAAGGCAAAACCATAGTATTAATCACGCATAAATTAATCGAAATAATGGATTTAACAAGCGAAGTATCAGTGATGCGTCAAGGCGAAATGGTTGGGCATACAAAAACTGAAGATACAAGTAAAGAACAACTAGCTGAAATGATGGTAGGAAGAAGCGTCTTACTTAGAGTTGATAAAAAAGAAATAAAAAAAGGGGAGACCATATTCAAAGTTAATAATCTTTCAGTCAAAGACGATCTAGATGTAACGCGTGTAAAAGATGTAAACCTAGAAATATGTTCAGGAGAAATTCTAGGTATTGCTGGTGTAACTGGTAATGGACAAACTGAATTATTAGAAGCACTTTCTGGGATTAGAAAAGTAGAGTCAGGAAGTATTGAATTATTTGGTGAAAAAATTTCTGATCAGAATAATTTCTTAAACCCAAGAATGCTTAAAGAAAAAGGTTTAGCACATGTACCTGAAGACAGGCAAAGAATGGGTTTAATAAGTGATTTCAAGGCTCATGAAAATTTAATTTTTGGTTATCATGATCAAGAGCCATATTCAAAATCTGCAATTTTGAACAATAAAGAAATTACTGAATATTCAAATAAGGTCATGCAAGAATATGATGTTAGACCTAATTCTCCAAACTTAATAACATCTAATTTTTCAGGTGGTAATCAACAAAAAATTATTTTGAGTAGAGAGCTTAATGAAAATCCAAAAGTTCTTTTAGTGGGGCAGCCAACAAGAGGTGTAGATATTGGAGCAATCGAGTTTATTCATCAACGTCTTATTGATATGAGAGATAAAGGTGCAGCGATACTATTAGCATCAGTTGAGTTAGATGAAATCTTATCCTTATCTGACAGAATCATCGTTATGTTTGATGGAAAAATTGTTGGAGAAAAGGAAAATAAAAATGTTACTGATCGTGAGCTAGGATTGCTAATGGCTGGTGTTGCATAATGAGTAATATTGTAGTCGATAAGTCAAAAGTTCCATGGTGGGTCTCTAATGTTATTGTTCCATTAGTAAACTTATCATTAGCGTTATTAGTTTCAGGACTTTTTGTTTTTATTGCAGGTGAAAATCCAATAGAAGCTGTTAAGTTAATTATTTATGGATCATTTGGTTATATCCAAGGATTTGCTTATACACTTTATTACACAACAAATTTTATTTTTACTGGGCTAGCTTTTGCTGTAGCCTTTCATTGCAGACTTTTTAATATTGGTGGGGAAGGACAAGCGTATATAGGTGGTCTTGGTGTTTTTTTAGTAGCAATAAATTTAAGTTTTCTTCCTGTTCCAATCGTTTGGCTTTTGGCAATCTTTGGTGCATTTTTATTTGGTGCAGCATGGGCTTACATACCTGCTTATCTTCAATCAAAAAGAGGAAGTCATGTTGTTATTACAACAATAATGTTTAATTTTATTGCTTCATCTTTAATGATTTTCTTACTTGTAGATGTGATTAGAGATACAAATCAAATGGCACCTCATACAGTAAAGCTTCCAGAAGAAATTTGGTTGCCAAGCTTTGAGGCATTCTCTGGAATTCTTGGAATCAAAATAAGATATTCTCCACTTAATCTGACTTTTTTATTAGCAATTGCATCATTATTTTTTGTTTGGTTTTTAGTTTGGAAAACTAAATGGGGTTATGAAATGCGAGCAGTAGGACATAATACTCAAGCAGCAATTTATGCAGGAATATCACCACATAAAAATATTATCATCGCAATGTGTATTTCTGGAGGTTTAGCAGGCCTACTTGGCGTCAACGAAATTCTTGGTGTAAGCCATAAAATTCAAGCAGGCTTTCCAGCAGGATATGGATTCACAGGAATTGCAGTTGCATTAATGGGCAGAAATCATCCGATTGGTATTTTACCAGCAGCATTTTTATTTGGAATTTTATACCAAGGAGGATCAGAAGTTACCTTCGAAATGCCAAACATAACTAGATACATGTTTGTTGCTGTTCAGGGATTAATAATATTATTTAGTGGTGCATTAGAAAATCTTTTTAGACCACAAATAGAAAGCTTTATTGTTAGAAGACTTAATAGAGAGGTAAATGTGTAATGGAATTTTTATCTGATATTGCTTCTTTAATTAATTCTACATTAAGAATATCTACACCTTTAGTTTTTGCAGCAATGGCTGGTATATTTGCTGAAAGATCTGGCGTAATAGATTTTAGCTTAGAAGGTAAAATGCTTATGGCCGCATTTGTAGCAGCTGTTGGTTCTTACTATTTAGGTAACCCATGGTTAGGTTTATTATTAGCTATAATTGTATGTGTGTGTTTATCAATGTTACATGGATTTGCCTCGGTAACACATAAAGGTGATCAAGTAGTATCATGTGTTGCTATAAATATTTTAATTATTGGTTTAACAACTGCATTAGCAGCTGCGTGGTTTGGGCAAGCAGGTCTGACGCCAACTTTAAATGAAGATCAGCGTTTTTTAGAAATTCATCTTCCTTTTGCTGATGCACTGAGAGATATTCCGGTTATTGGAACACTTTATAGTGATATATTAAGTGGTCATTATGTTTTTGTTTATTTAGCATATCTTTCTGTCCCACTAGTTTTTTGGATAGTATTTAAAACTAGCTTTGGTTTGCGTCTAAGAGCAGTCGGAGAAAATCCAAGTGCAGTAGATACTGCTGGAATCAATGTCTTTACTATGAGATATAAAGCACTAGCAATCAATGGAGTTTTAATTGCTTTTGCGGGAGCTCATTTATCAACTGCCGTTAATGCAAATTTCTTCAGAGAAATGTCAGCTGGTAGAGGATACTTAGCACTAGCAGCAATGATCTTTGGAAAATGGCACCCTAAAACAGCTTTAATTGCTTGCTTACTCTTTGGATTTACAGATGCTCTTCAAATTAGATTGCAAGGTGTTGAACTACCTGCAATTGGTGAGATACCTGTTCAATTAATACAAGCACTTCCATACATATTAACAGTAGTATTGCTTGCTGGTTTTGTTGGAAAAGCAATTGCGCCTAATGCTATTGGTCAACCTTACATTAAAGAGCGATAATTAAATATTTATTTAAAAAAAGTTCCTATATACATTACTGATACTAGGAGAAAATATGTCAATACTTGAAAAATACATGAAGGTATTTAATGAAAAAGATGAAGCAGGAATGAACGAAATTATCCATGATAATTTCAAGTTTACAATGCATTCTACTGGTAATGTTTTATCAAAGTCTGATGTTATAGGCTGGGCTATGAGTGACGACATTAATGATGATAAGTCTAGAATTGTATACGAAAATGACGAGATTGGGATATATCACTCTTTCGTTACTTTTAAAGATGGTAACACACAAGCTGTGATGGCAGTATACAAATATAAAGATGGCAAAATAATTTCATTAGAAACTGGGGCAACCAATATGCCAAAATAAAAAAAGTGGAACTCTAAGTTCCACTTTTAAATTAATTTAAATTATTTTTATTGTTCTAAATCAAAACGATCAGCATTCATCACTTTGTTCCAAGCTTTAATGAAGTCTTTTTTCATCTTTTCTTCACTATCATCACTTGCATAAAGTTCTGCTATCGCTCTTAATTGAGAATTAGAACCAAATACAAGATCTACTCTAGATGCAGTTCTTACTTTTTCACCTGTAATTTTATCTGTAGCTTCATATGAATTACTACCAGTAGGCTTCCAACTAACACCCATATCTAAAAGCTTATCAAAAAAATCATTTGTTAACTTACCTTTTGTATCAACAAATAATCCTCTTTGATCTGAGCTAATACCTAAAGACCTCATACCGCCAACAAGTACCGTCATTTCAGGAGCAGTTAGCCCCAATAGTTGTGCCTTATCCAACATTAATTCCTCAGCAGTAACATCATAATTCATTTTTAAATAATTACGAAATGCATCTGCTTCAGGTTCAAGAACACCAAAAGAATCAATATCAGTTTTCTCTTGAGTGGTATCGCCTCTACCGGGAGTAAAAGGAACTTCCATTCCAGTTGCTTGTTCTATACCTACATTACCTGCAAGAACGATTACATCAGCTATTGAAGCTCCTGCTTCCTTTGCAATAGGATCAAGAATACTAAGAACTTTTTTTAATTGTTTAGGCTTGTTAACTTCCCAATCTTTTTGAGGTGCAAGTCTAATTCTTGCGCCATTTGCTCCACCTCTCATATCTGATCCTCTAAATGTAGAAGCACTTGCCCAAGCAGTTTCAACCATTTCTTGAGTTGTTAAACCACTACTTAAAATTTTAGCTTTTACTGTTTCAATATCATAGTTTGAATGACCTTGAGGTACAGGATCTTGCCAAATTAGTTCTTCTTCTGGAACTTCTGGTCCCATATATCTAGTTTTTGGACCCATATCTCGATGTAGAAGTTTAAACCAAGCTCTAGCAAATTGATCAGCAAAATAATCTGGGTCTTTGTGAAATTTTTCTGATACTTTTCTGTATTCAGGATCTTCACGCATTGCCATATCAGCTGTTGTCATCATTGTTGGAACTTTTATTGATGGATCATCAACTTGCGGAGCCATGTGTTCCTCTTTTTGATCAATAGCATGCCAGATTTGAGCACCCGCCGGACTTTTTACTAACTTCCATTCGTAACCAAGAAGCATATCAAAGTATCCATTATCCCACTGAGTTGGATTGGGTGTCCATGGACCTTCTATACCACTTGTTGTGGTATCACGACCAGCACCTGAACCGTGCAAGTTATTCCAACCTAAACCCATTTGTTCTAAAGGCGCACCTTCTGGTTCTGCTCCAACTAAAGCTGGATCACCAGCACCATGTGCTTTACCAAAAGTATGCCCACCTGCAGTTAGTGCTACAGTTTCAGTATCGTTCATTGCCATTCTTGCAAAAGTTTCTCTTATATCTTTTGCACTAGCAAGCGGATCAGCTTTTCCATCTGGTCCTTCAGGATTTACATAAATCAATCCCATCTGTACTGCTGCAAGTGGATTATCTAAAATTCTATCACCAGTATACCTTTTATTTTGAAGCCATTCTTCTTCTACACCCCAGTAAATATCTTCTTCTGGAGCCCAAATGTCAGGACGTCCACCACTAAATCCAAAAGTTTTACCTCCCATAGATTCAATTGCAACGTTACCTGTTAAAATAAATAAATCAGCCCAACTAATTTTATTTCCATATTTTTTCTTTATCGGCCAAAGTAGCCTTCTTGCCTTATCTAAGTTACCATTATCTGGCCAACTGTTTAACGGGGCAAAACGTTGAGCTCCTGTTCCACCACCACCACGGCCATCACCAGTTCTATAAGTTCCAGCAGCATGCCATGTCATACGAATAAAGAAACCACCATAATGACCATAATCAGCTGGCCACCAATCTTGAGAATCAGTCATTAAATTATGGAGGTCTTTTTTTAATGCAGCATAATCTAATTTTTTGAACTCTTCTCGATAGTTAAATCCAGCTTCCATTGGATCTGATTTACGATCATGTTGATGAAGTATGTTTAAGTTAAGTTGATTAGGCCACCATTCGCGGTTAGATGTACCTTCTCCCATATTTTTTGTAATTGCTCCGTGCATTACAGGGCATTTACTCTCTGCATCCATTTAGAACCTCCGTTATTTAATACTAATATATAAAGAATTTAAATTAAAGAAAAGTGAAAACTATAACTCAATTTTGAAATTTTCAGGTCGCCACGTCGCAGGTGCAAGTTCAAAATCATCAAAATCAAAAGCAGGTGCGACAGTGCATCCAATTAAACTGAAAGCACCCGAAGATCTCATAGCAAACCATGTGTTCGCTGTTACGGTGTAAATATAATTATTATCTGACCCTAAACAAAAAACTCGATAATTAACTCCGTCATTTGATGTGAAAACTTCTAGAGGATCTCCTGAATAAAAATGTAATATTTCATTTTTAGTTAATCGATGCCAATGTGATTTTTCGTTCCTTTTTAATAGGTAATAAATTTGACTAACATTATCATTCTTAAAATTTTCAACATAATGCCCTCCTTCAGGATGACTAATCATATTGAGTTTTTTAATTAAATTATCTGCTTCCACTTAGATTAAATGACCAAGTTTACTTTTCTTAGTTGAGATATATTTTTCATTATATTTATTTGTGTCTGAGAAAATAGGAACTCTTTGGTTTACTTTAATACCCATATCTTCAAGCGCTTTTATTTTTTTTGGATTATTAGTCATCAAATCCAATTTTTTGATTGCTAGATATTTTACCATTCCAGCAATATTTTCATATGTTCTCTCATCATCTTTGAAACCTAATTGATGATTAGCTTCAACGGTATCTAGTCCCTTATCTTGTAAACTATATGCTTTAATTTTGTTTGAAAGACCAATGCCTCTTCCCTCTTGTTGAAGATAAAAAATAGCCCCTCTTCCATTTTGAGCAATTTGTTTTAATGATTCAGTTAGTTGGAATCTACAATCACATCTCATACTAAAAAAAGATTCCCCTGTAATACACTGCGAATGAATTCTTGATAAAACTGGCTCATCGGTAAGCAAGTCACCCATACATATTGCTAAATGATCTTTAGATTCATTTTCATCTGTAAAGGCATGTACAGTGAACTCTCCAATATCTGTTGGAAGTTTACTAGTCTCAATAAACTTTAATTTGTCTGACATTATAGTTTAGTAGGATTTGGGG
Source organism: uncultured Alphaproteobacteria bacterium (assembly GCA_902541435.1). Taxonomy (GTDB): domain Bacteria; phylum Pseudomonadota; class Alphaproteobacteria; order HIMB59; genus CACPNW01. The sequence goes on along the minus strand of CACBQR010000002.1, from coordinate 58,176 downwards.
CATCTTTATATACTTCTTCAGGATTAAAAACTTTTTCTTTTTCTTCAAATTTAAGAACAACTTTAGAGTTAGAATTATCCAATGGAATACTTCTATAAAAACATGATCTATATCCTACATGACAGCTAGCACCACCTTTGACATCAACCCTTAACCAAACACAATCTTGATCATCATCAATTCTTATTTCTTTTATCTTCTGCGTTAATCCACTTGTTTTACCCTTATGCCAAAGTGTATTTCTACTTCTAGAAAAATAAACTGCTTCCCCCAAACTTATAGTTTTTTTAAAAGCTTCTTCATTCATATAACCTTGCATAAGTAGTTCACCAGATGAAAAATCTGTTGTCACAACTGGTATTAGACCATTTGAATCAAATTTCGGAGCCAGTTCATTTGACTCTTCAACTTGTTCTACAGATTTTCTTTTTTCAAATTGAATGTTATTCATATTTTAATCTTTCAGCAGCCTCTAATGCAAAGTAAGTTAGTATACCATTTGCCCCAGCTCTTTTAAAAGACAAAAGAGATTCCATTATAACTTTTTCATTGACCCAACCTTTATTGATTGATTCTTTTATCATCGAATATTCACCAGATACTTGGTAGGCAAAAGTTGGAACTTTAAATTCTGATTTTATTCTAGAAATAATGTCAAGATAGGGCATACCAGGCTTAACCATTACCATATCTGCTCCTTCACTTATATCTAATCCAACTTCTCTAATCGCTTCCTCACTGTTTGCTGGATCCATTTGATATGTTAATTTACCATCTTTACCTAAACTAGAACCAGAACCTATAGCATCTCTAAAAGGTCCATAAAAACCTGAAGCGTATTTTGCAGCATAAGAAAGTATTAGGGTATCAGTTAAATTATTTGAATCTAACGCATTTCTTATTCTTCCAACCCTACCGTCCATCATATCTGATGGGGCGATTACATCACAACCAGCATTCGCTTGGATTAGAGCTTGTTGTTCCAAAATGTCCAAAGTTTTATCATTATCTATTTTATCATTTATAACTAAACCATCATGCCCATGGTCCGTAAAAGGATCTAACGCAACATCACATACAATACCAATATTTGGAAAATCTTTTTTGATACTTTTAATTGATCTGCATACCAAATTGTTTTCATCTATAGCTAAACTTCCCTCAGAATTTTTAAGGCCACTTTCAATTTGCGGAAAAATTGCAATAGCAGGAATATTAAATTTAACAGCTTTTTCTACTTCACTTAAAAGTTTATCAATAGAGTATCTGCTTACACCAGGCATCGAATTAATAGGATCATCAACCTTCTTTCCCTCGCATACAAATAGAGGCAAGATTAAATCATTAACACTAAGTGTATTTTCAGCAACTAAACGACGAGAAAATTCTTTCATTCTATTACGTCTAAGTCTTGTACTTGGAAACTTGCCTTGCATGTTATTCATTTTTTATTCTATTGGTGATTTTGCTTCTTTAGATAAGTTAGTAACAATATCTTCTAATTTAAAGGTCTTTGTTTCAGAGGATCCAATTCTTCTAACAGATACTGTTTTATCTTCAGCTTCTTTTTTTCCGACAGCAATAATTGCTGGTACTTTACTATTACTGTGTTCACGTATTTTATAACCAATTTTTTCATTACGTGTATCTATTTCGGCCCTAATTCCTTTTGATACTAATGCTTTTTGTACCTCATAAGCATACCCATCTGTATCAGATGTAATTGTAGCAACTACAGCTTGCAATGGTGAAAGCCAAAACGGAAGATGGCCTGCATAATGTTCAATTAGAATACCAGTGAATCTCTCTAAGGAACCAAATAGAGCTCTATGCAACATAACTGGTATTTTTTTATTACCATCTTCTCCAATATAAGTGGCTCCCAATCTTCCAGGTAAATTTAAATCTACTTGCAGTGTTCCGCATTGCCAGTCTCTGCCAATTGCATCACGTAAAACAAACTCTAATTTTGGACCGTAAAATGCACCTTCTCCTGGGTTGAGTGTATACTCAAGACCTGTTGCTTCCATGGCTTGCATTAATGCAGCCTCAGCTTTATCCCAAATAGCATCATCCCCTACGCGTTTTTCAGGACGGTCAGAAAATTTAATTCTAACATTATTGAAACCAAAATCCTTATAGATACTAAGTATCAAATCACATACTGTTTTACTCTCTTGTGTAATTTGATCTTCTGTACAAAATATATGTGCATCATCTTGTGTGAATGCTCTCACCCTCATTAATCCATGAAGAGCACCTGATGGTTCATAACGATGTACTTTTCCGAATTCAGACAATAGAAATGGTAAGTCTCTATAACTTTTTAATCCTTGTTTAAAAATTTCTACAGCACCAGGACAATTCATTGGTTTGATAGCATAAATTTTATCGTCTTTTGCTTCTGTTCTAAACATCATGTCACTAAATTTGTCCCAGTGACCAGACGTTTCCCATAGAGACTTATCCATCATGTCTGGTGTATTAGTTTCTACGTAACCTGCCTTGTCTTGTCTGTTTCGCATATAATTTATTAGCGATTGGAATAATGTCCAACCCTTAGGATGCCAAAACACCGCTCCAGGAGCCTCTTCCTGAAAATGAAATAAATCCATTTCTCTTCCTAGTTTTCGGTGATCTCTTTTTTCCGCTTCTTCAATTTGTAAAAGGTGTTGTTCAAGATCCTTTTCTGTTGCCCAGGCCGTTCCATAAATTCTTGTTAGCATTGTATTAGATGAATCACCTCGCCAGTAAGCGCCAGCAACTTTCATTAATTTAAATGCTTTACCAATTTGTTTTGTTGAAACCATATGAGGGCCTCGGCACAAGTCTAACCAATCACCTTGTTTGTAAATACTAATTTCCTCAATATCAGGCAGATCATTAATTAATTCAACTTTGTAGTTTTCACCTTTGTCTTTAAAATATTTTATCGATTCCTCTTTAGACCACACTTCTCTAATGAAATTTTTATTTCTTTGAATGATATCGTGCATCTTCTTTTCAATTTTTGGAAGATCTGCAACAGTAAAAGGTTCATCTCTTGCAAAATCATAATAAAAACCATTTTCAATTGCTGGACCAATTGTAACTTGTGTTCCAGGGAATAATTCCTGGACAGCTTCTGCCATTACATGAGCACAATCATGTCGTATTAATTCAAGTGCTTCCTCGCTATCTCTCTTTAGAATCACTACAGATGCATTACCATTAATAGGTAAACTAATATCTTTTATCTCATTATTAATTTTTATAGCAACTGATTCTTTGGCAAGAGATTTAGAAATTTGTGATGCCAATTCAAGACCATTGATGCCTTTATCAACTTCCTTTTTATTTCCATCTGGAAATGTAATTATTATCTTTTCACTCATCTAGATTTCCGCCAAATCGTTCCTTTATCAGTATCTTCTATTTCTATGCCTTTATCTTTTAATGTGTCCCTAATAGTATCTGCCAAATTAAAATTTTTACTGCGTCTAGCTTCATTACGTTCATTTATCAACCTTTCAATTTCTTCAGCATTTTCAGTATCTTTTTGATTATAACCTAGCCAATTTCTTGGATCATCTTCAAGAATACCTAATATTTTACCGGCAGAAAGAAGATTTTTTTTGATTTCTTTTTTTCTTTCATCAGATGCAGATGAAGCATCATTTGCTTCTTCATTAAGTTTTGCAATGACTTTGGGTGTATTCAAATCATCTAAAAATGATTCCATTATAGTATCAGAAGGTAAGTTAAAATTTATTTCAACTTCTGACAGCTCTAATAGAACTCTATAAAGTCGATCTATCATTTTGCTATTTTGTTCAATGATTTCTTCTGTCCAGTTCAATGGCTGTTTGTAATGTGCTGACAACAATGTTAATCGCAAAACCTCTCCCTTGTATTTTTTATTGAGATCATGAACGAGTCTAATATTACCAATTGACTTTGACATTTTTTCTCCCTCAACATTAACAAATCCATTATGAAACCAATAAGTTGCAAAATCTTTAGGATCTTTATTTTCAGATATAGAACAAGTTTGTGCTATTTCATTTTCATGATGCGGAAACACCAAGTCAATACCACCGCTATGGATATCAAAAGGAAGACCTAATGATTTTTCTGACATAACTGAGCATTCTAAATGCCATCCTGGTCTTCCAAATCCCCAAGGTGAATCCCAACCAGGTAAGGGTGAGGGAGAAGGTTTCCATAAAATAAAATCTGCTGGATCTTTTTTGAACGGCGCTACTTCAACACGGCTTCCAGCTATTTGTTCATCTCTATTTCTTTTTGAAAGAATTCCATAATTATCAAAACTTGGCACATGAAATAAAACATGACCCTCTTTTTCATAAGCTTTATTTTCATCAATTAATTTTTTTATCAACTCGATCATTTCTTTAATATGATCAGTTGCCCTTGGTTGAATATCAGGAAGATTAACGCCAAGTGCACTCATGTCATTATTGTAAATCTCTGTATATTTATTTGTGATAGAACTAATGTCCTCACCTGTTTCTTTAGAAGCTTCTATTATTTTGTCATCAATATCAGTGATATTAGATACATAGGTCACTTGTTTAAATTGTGTTTTTAATACACGGACTAATAAATCATTTACAACTGCCATACGCGCATTACCTATGTGCGCAAAATTGTAAACAGTTGGACCGCAAGCATATATTCTTACATGATCTGGATTAACTGGTTTAAAAAATTCTTTTTTACCACTTAATGTGTTTTGTAACTGTAACGACATCAATATATTTTTTAATAATTAAGTTCTATTACCACGGGTTCGCCATGAACTAAAATGATTGAAGCTTTTTCAAATGATGGGGGACCTTTTGGTTGATAATTATTACTAAAGGCAAAACCTTCTTTTGGTCTCCAGAATAATCCAGTCTTTAATTTTCCATCTGAATCTTCATCATGATAGGCAACAATTGCTATTTTTCCTTCATGTATCTTACTCAAAGGAACTACAACCTCACCCTTTTGCACTCTTTTTCTAACGCTCTCAATTGCTAATTCTTCATCCAAAAAGCTCTCTTTTGAGTCATATATCTTAACATCAATGTAACCATCACCATGTTCTACATTTGGAAAAATGATAGTTCCATGTGCAAAAAGACCTAAAGACCATGTGACTGTTAAGCAAAAAAAGAATATTTTAGTAAAAAAACTTTTCATATAAGTATCCTAATTATAATAGAATCAAGTGCTGAACAATAAAGAATATCTAAATACACTATATCAATCAGATAATCCTCTTATAATTTATAAAACTGATAAGGGCTATGACATCTATACTGATTTTTCTAGAAGAATTATTATTAACAAAAAAAATCTAAAATATTTTCTTAATATCCAATCAAAATCAAAAAAATCTAAGATTGAAGAATTGAATTGTTATGTTGGTTTCTTTGGTTATAAACTTCTTTGTGAAAATATAGGAATAAAGTTTCCAAAACAGCAATCTAAAAATTTTCCTAGCGGCGTATTTTACAAGCCACAAACTAAAATTAGTATTGGTAAAAAAATAATAATCAAAAGCATTAAAGCCAATTTTAGAAATATAAGTATAAATACAAAAAAATATTTACAGTTAAATAAAAAGTTTAATCTTAATTTATCTTTAAAGCAGTACTCTAAGATATTTAACGATTTCTCTAAAAATATTAAGCAGGGAAAAACTTATCAAATTAAAATAGCTCAAACATATTCGAAAAAAGGTAATATCAATTCTATTGATCTTTTTTGGAAACTAATGAAAATGAATGAATCGCCTGAAAGTTTTCTTATCAGGGAAAAAGACTATAATATTGTAAGTTGTTCACCAGAGACACTCATATTGAAAAAAAATAACATAATTAGAACTAAACCTATTGCTGGAACATTAAGAAAAACAAAGCAGTTAAATAAAAATAAAGCTCTCACATTCTTTAGAACAAATGAAAAAGAAACCAAAGAACATAATATGATTGTTGATATGGAAAGAAATGATCTGTCTAAAATTTGTAAAACAGGATCTGTAAAAATAGATAAACTAAAAAAAGTTGAGGAATATCGTGATCTTTTTCATTACGTTACGACAATCAAGGGAGTTATAAAAAATAATATCAGTAACCATGATATAATTTCTTCTTTAATGCCAGGTGGTTCAGTCATTGGTTGTCCAAAAATTAGTACTATTCAACTTCTAAATAGAAAAGAAAAATTTGACAGAAATATTTATACAGGCAGTTTTGGAATTATACATTCAAATGGGGATATGCGATTTAACATAATGATTAGAACACTACTTAATTTTAAAAATGATATTGAATTATCAGTTGCCAGTGGTGTGATCTTAGGGAGTACCGCAAAAAAAGAATATAATGAAAATTATATTAAAGCTAAATCACTTTTAGATCTATTTAACTAATGATTTATCTCATTGATCACGAAGACTCATTCACATACAATTTAGCTCATCTACTAGATAGTATTGAGCCAACATTTGTTTCAAATTATTATGAAATAGATCAAACAAAACTAGAAAAATCTTCGACCATCGTTCTTTCACCAGGCCCTGGTGAACCAAAAGATTATCCATTAACAACAAAGATTTACAATAAATATAAAGGAAAGAAAAAAATATTAGGAATATGTTTAGGTTTCCAACAAATAGTTTTTTGTGAGGGAGCTAAAATAGTTCAACAAAAAAATATTCTTCATGGTTATCAGAGTCATATTAAAGTTACTAACGATAAATCAATTTTTAAAAAAAATTTTAATTTTTTAGGAGGTCGATATCATTCCTTAAAAATGGCTGAACCATTTGTTTCTCAATCAATGATAATTACAATGCGTTGTGTAAAAACAAATGTAGCAATGGCGGTTGAAGATGATATTAATAAAGTGTATGGATTACAGTTTCACCCAGATTCATTTTTAACTCCACATGGAAAATATCTTATTAAAAAAATCCTTTCACGCTAAGAATTTTAAATTACTTAAGTTCAATTCTCTTTGGGGATACAAGGGTATCTTTACAACTATTCGACTATTTGGCAAAGAGCCAAATTTTATCTTAGTTGATAAGCATTTAAAAAAACTAAATAGAGATTTAAGATATTTTGGCATTGATATTAAAATTTCAAAAAATCTTTTAACTAATTTTTTAAATAAATATTCTAAAATTAAAAATTACGACCACCTATTAAGAATTGCAGTCACAAAAAAAATAATTTCATTATCTGTACGTAAACGAAACAAAGATCATAAGTATTTTACTGCAGAATTTTTTAGATACCAGCGGTCTTTACCTAACTTCAAAAACTTACAGTACAAAAAAATAATTTCTTTACAAAAAAAAATTAATTTACAAAAAGAAGAAATTCTTTTTTACTTTAACAATAAAATTTTAGAAGGCTCTACGACCAATTTAATTTTTGTAAATGGTAATAAATTATTTATACCAAAAAATTACTATTATTATGGTATTACTCTAGGATACTTAATTAAAAATCTACCTTATAAAATTTATAAAACAGATATTAATTTTTCTAGTTTACATCAATTTAGTGAAATACTTTTAGTTGGCTCTGGCAAAGGGGTGGTTAGTATTTCTTTTATTAAACAATTTAATTGGTATAGATCTTCTATAAAAATATATAATTTTTTATCAAAAAAATATTCAAAAATATTATTGAAATGAAATTAGGAAAATATAATTTTAAACTAACTAGTCCAACGGTAATGGGAATATGCAATGTTACTCCTGACTCTTTTAGTGATGGTGGAAAGAGTTTTAAAAGTTTAGATGCACTAAAAAATATTAAAGAAATGGTCAAAAATGGAGCAAGTATTATTGACATTGGGGCTGAAAGTACAAGACCTGGTTCAGATCCATTAACACACAAAGAAGAAGTTAAAAGATTAGAACCAATATTAAAAAAATTGCCAAAAAATAAATTTGTCATATCGGTTGATACTAATAAAATTGAAACTCAAGAATATGCATTAAATATGGGAGCACATATTATAAATGATGTCTTCGGCGGCTCAGAAGATTTATTCTTTTTAAGTAAAAAATTTAAAACTGGTTTAATTTTAATGCACACACCTGCACCACCCAAAACGATGCAAAAGAAAATACACTCATATAATAATGTTGTACAAGATATTAAAAAAATATTTCTTCAGAAAATTAAACAATTAGAAAAAATAAAAATTCCTTCATCCAAAGTTTGGTTTGACCCAGGTATTGGTTTTGGTAAAAATTTAAAACAAAATATAGAAATTATGCAAAAAATTAATCAGTTTAAGTTTAAGGGATATGGATTATTATTAGGATCATCTAGAAAAAGCTGGATCAACTTCATAGATAAGAGTGAAACAAATCAAAGATTGGGAGGTTCAATCGCTTCTGCATTATATTGTTATCAAAAGGGAGTTGATATATTTAGAGTTCACGACATAAAAGAAACGTCTCAATCATTAAAAATTTTTGAAAAACTATGTTCAAAGTAGAAATTAAAAACTTATCCATCAGTGCAAACATAGGTATCACTGCTCAAGAGCGAAAGAAAAAACAGTTATTAAAGGTAACATTAGAATTTAGTTATCCTGTTAAAAACTCACTAGATTTAAATAATATAAATAATGTGAAGGATTATTCATCTATTACTAAATATTTAAAAACTTTCATAAAGGAATCTCAATCACATACTCTTGAGAATTTAATAATAAAAACATCCAATGCTCTTGAAAAAAAATTTAAAATAAAAAAAGTTAAAATTACAATTAATAAAACAGCTGTAGCAAAAAAATATGGAGCTGAATCACTAAGTGTATCAAACTGAAACAATAATCGCACTTGGCTCAAATCTAGGTAATACTATATTTAATTTACGCTCTGCCGTTAGAGAGTTAGAAAATATTGGTAATATAAAAAAAATTGCTAATATTTATATTTCTTCTCCTTATGGATACAAATCGCAAAGTAATTTTTTTAACACCGCAATTAAACTATTAACCAATCAGCAGCCATTAGAATTAATAAATAATATTTATGAAATTGAAAAAAAATTAAAAAAAAATAAAAAAATAATCAATGGTCCAAGAATTATTGATTTAGATATTATTTTTTTTGGCAAACAAATATTTAATAAAAAAAATTTAATAATTCCTCACCCTAGAGCAGCTGAAAGAGACTTCGTGTTATATCCAATACTTGATATTGATCCTTTTCTCAGACATCCGATCGAAAAAAAATCAATAAAAGTATTATCGAAAGAGTTGCAAAATAAATATATTATTAAAAGATTATCCTACCGAAATTTGATTTAAAAAATCTTTGAGTTTTGATTTAGAAATTAAATTTCTCTGATTTTTCAAACTTCTAGAAATATCTAATCCAAAAGGTATTATTTGTTTTAGAATGTTTGAAACATTTTTTTTGTCTATACCGCCACCAATATAAACTGGAATATTTTTACTTTTTATAAATTGTATTTGTTTAATACTTTTTCTCAATGAATATTTTTTAATACTCTTTTTTCTATAAACATTCATATCAAAATAAATAACATCAACAATTTTTCTAATTGATTCAATGTACTTTTTATCAAAATTTTCTGGATTAATAGCAATACCTATTTTTAATCTTCTAAATATTTTTTTTATTTTTAATAAATCTTTTTTGGGAAAATGATATGAACATGAAATTGTCTTTGGTTTTGTAAAATCTATTTGTTCTATTAGCTTGTCTAAAGAGACATACCGAGTCAGAAGTACTGATTCTATCTTATAATTTTTACATTCTTTAATTAATGATTGTATTTTTTTATCACTAACTGTGTTTGGTCCATTCAAATTTTTACTTGCAAAACCCAATGATTTTATTTTATTTTTATGTGCCACTTCAACAGACTTTACATTTGTTACGCCACAAATTTTTAGGGGTATATTTTTCATTAAATTTTATTTTTAAAAATTATAAATATATGTAAACTATTTTTTTTTATATATGTCATTAAATTTTTATAGACGAGTAGCGTTTGGCCTGTCGCCACATGAAAAACCAGATAAAGATCCTCTTAATTGGGCAATAAATCAATTAGATACCATCCCTGATCTCTTGTGGCCTGGAACAATCCCAACAGAAAAAGATTTAAGAAAAAAATATGGTGAATGGGTCTACGGAGATAGAGAAGTTTTAAGAAAAAAATTTAAAAATGATAAACATGCCTATAGGAAAGCAAAAGATGAATTAAGAATAAAAACTGGAGAAAGATATTTTGAATTAAATGAACATGCCATTCGTCATTTTCAAACAAAGTATTCCAAACAACCCGTTTTCGAGCGTTTCTGGCTTTTTTGGGGAAATCATTTTGCAATAAGTGAAAAAGATTTTTTAGCAGAGTTTAGTACCGGACCCTATCAGCGTGAAATTATTAGACCTAACATGGTTAAAACTTTTGAAGAGATGGTTCAGTCAGTTACAACTTCATGGTGTATGATTCACCACCTTGATAATTCAGAATCTTTTGGCCCCAATTCTAAAAAAGGAATGGAATGGGGAGAAACGATAAACGAAAATCATGCAAGAGAATTATTAGAATTACATACAGTATCTCCAAATGCTGGATACACTCAGGAAGATGTGATTCAGTTAGCCTATATCATGACAGGTTGGGCGCACAAATGGGATAGAAAAAATTTAGAAACCGGGGATATATGGTTTGATCAGGAAATGCATCAAAAAGGAGATAAAGTAGTTTTAGGAGTTAAATATAAAAATGATGCAAAAAGAGAACTTGCAAAGGTAATTCATGATTTGGCAACACACCCAATATGTATCAAATTTGTTTCAACAAAATTATGCAGGCATTTTATTACAGATGAACCAACAGATGAAATGATAAACCCAGTTATAGATGCATGGAACAAATCCAACGGTAGCCTGATTGAAATTCACAAAGCAGTTATAACGCAAGCTTATAAGTATAATGAGATTACACATAAATTTCATCCACCTGAAATATGGTTAATGCAATTATCTAGAATGTTTGATTTAAATATTCCGCTTTCATTTGAAAAAATGAATTATACTTTTAAGATAAAGCCAAATAATAGACAAAGACAGTTATCTTGGATACTTAGAGAAATAGGTCATTCACCTTATCGTGCTAAACAACCTAATGGTTGGAGTGATTTGGAGGTAGATTGGGTATCGCCAGAATTATTATTACGTCGCTTTTGGTTTGCTTCAGTCGAACTTCCAATGCTTGTTAAATCTGGAAACAGATCCCATGGTTTTATTTTATCTTGTCTTAAAAATAATTTTGAAGAACATGAAAATATGGCATCACTTATTGATAATTTTAGATTTGGCACATCAGATTATGATTTAGGGCAAAAGTATGGAGTCATTTGTAATTTGCCAGGAGTATTAAAAATATGAACTGCACAAGAAGAAATTTTTTAATTGGAGGATCAACAACATTGTTTCTTTCTGGATATTTTCCAAAAATAAGTTTTGCTTCAATGCAGAAAAAAAATCTAATTATTATATCACTTCGTGGAGGAATGGATGGTTTAACAGCTGTTCCTGTTATTGGAGATAAACGTCTCAAAAAATTAAGAAAAAAACTCATTCTGGAAGACGTTCTTAATTTGAACAGTGACTTCGGCCTTCATCCTAAATTAGAAATTTTTCATAAACTCTGGCAAAAAAATCAAGCGGCAATTGTTCATGCAACAAATATTCCTTACACAGGCAGATCACATTTTGATGGACAAAATTTAATGGAAACTGGAGCGCACATTCCATACAAAGAAAAAACAGGATGGCTTGGTAGGGGGTTACTAGCTTCAAATATTATAGGAAAAGGTTTGGCAATATCTTTACCAATGCCACTTTTACTAAGAGGTGTGCCACAGAATAATAATTTCTTCCCATCACCAGATTTTGTTGAAACAAAGTTAATAGATCAAATTTATAATGAATTTAAGGGTGAGCATAACGAGCTAATTAAATCTACACTTGATACAATAAGACAAAGACCATTGTCTATGCAAATAGCTACTGACTCTGATGATAGAAAAAAACTTGCTCTTGAAGCTGCTAAACAATTAAAAGATCAAAGTGGTCCTCGAGTTGCTGTATTTGATTTAGATGGTTTTGATACCCATGCTGCTCAAGGAGGTGTTGATGGAGCGCATGCTGATGAACTAGAAGAAGTAAATAAGATTGTTACTATTCTACATGAAAATCTTGGCCAAGCATTTGATAATACATTAATTCTCACTCTGACTGAATTTGGCCGAACTATAAAACAAAATGGAGGTTATGGAACTGAGCATGGATATGGAAGTGCAATACTAATGGCTGGAGGCTTGCTAAAAAAATCTCAAGTTTATACAGATTGGCCTGGACTAAAAAAGAAAGAATTATTTGAGGGAAGAGATCTAAATTCGACTATTGACTCAAGGGCTGTTTATAATTCTGCAATGTCTGTTTGTTTTAACCAAGATCCAGAATTTTTACGTAAAGAAGTTTTTTGGGGAGACGAACTTCCTGATTTGTCTCAAGAATTGTTTAAGATTTAGAAATAAATAATTTTTTTAGTAATTTCATGTTAAACAACAATATGGTTTCAGAAAATTTTGATAGTTTATTCAAGGCTGCAAAAAAAGTTAGAGAGCAAGCTCATGTGCCTTATTCAAATTTTAAAGTAGGAGCAGCTTTTCTAACAGAAGATAGTAAAATTATTACTGGTTGTAATGTCGAAAATGCTGCCTATCCTCAATCCCAGTGTGCCGAAGCAACTGCAATTGGAAATATGATATCTAATGGAAACAAAAAAATTTTAGAAGTTGTGGTTATAGGCTCAGGTGAATTATTATGCTCACCTTGCGGTGGTTGTAGACAGAGGTTAAGAGAATTTGCCACTTTAGATACTAAGATTCATATGTGTAATGAAAATGGTCATATGAAAACATCTACGCTCGAAGAATTACTTCCAGATTCTTTTGGCCCAGAGAATCTTTAATGTTACCTTCGGCCAAAAAATTTTTAGAGATAACTAGTAATACTTCACCAGACATTGCTGTAATTTTAGGAAGCGGACTAACTAATTTTTTTGAAGAAAAAGATATTCAGGAATCAATCTCATATGAACAGTTAGCTGATTTTCCACAGCCAACTGTCAAGGGTCACGCAGGTAAATTAGTTTTAGGAAAAATAAATACTTTAAATGTTGTTTGTATGTATGGAAGATCACATATTTATGAGGGGCATAATCCTCAAAGTTTAGCTTTACCCATAAGAGTATTAAAGGACATTGGGTCTAAGTTATTAGTTGTTACAAATGCAGCAGGTAGTTTAGATGAAGCTATGCCGGCTGGCAGTTTAATGGCAATTAAAGATCATATTAACTGGAGTGGTTTTAATCCACTTATTGGACCTAATGCTGAAGAGTATGGCCCTCGCTTTCATGATATGAGTGATGGGTATCACAAGTTTTATAGAGATCAGTTAATACAAGTCGCTAAAAAAATAGATCAAAAAATTTATGAAGGTATCTATTGTATGTACTCAGGACCAAATTTTGAAACTCCTGCTGAAATCAATGCCTTAAAAGTAATAGGTGGAAATGCAGTTGGAATGTCTACAGTACCAGAAGTTTTAGTTGCTAATCATTGCGGACTTCCCGTTATTGGTATCAGCGTAATCACCAACTTAGCTGCTGGTATGAATAAAACAAAATTAAGTCATCAGGAAACTTTAGAGAATGCAAGTTTAGCAGAGAACAATGTTTTAAATTTAATTAAACAATTTATACAAGAAGTTCAATTCGATGATACCTCAAGAGATAATTAGAAAAAAAAGAGACAACAAAGATCTATCAAAAGAAGATATCAACTTTTTTGTAGACGGTTTAACAAATGGATCTTTTTCAGATGCGCAAATTGCAGCAATGAGCATGGCAATATTTTCAAATGGAATGACTCCTGAAGAAACTGTTTGTTTAACTGAAGCGATGACGAACTCAGGCGATACACTAAATTGGTCTGAGATTGTAGATTCTGAGTTGGTTTGTGATAAGCACTCAACTGGTGGTGTTGGAGACAAGACGAGCGTTATTTTAGCACCAATACTTGCAGCTTGTGGACTGTATGTACCTATGATTTCAGGTAGAGGTTTGGGTCATACCGGTGGTACTCTAGATAAATTTGATTCAATACCTGGGTACAATACAAAGCCTGATTTAGAAACTTTTAAAAAAGTTGTAAAAGACGTTGGTTGTGCAATTATTGGTCAAACCTCTAATTTAGCACCAGCTGATAAAAAATTATATTCTATAAGGGATATTGTAGGTACAGTAGAATCTTTACCTTTAATAACATCATCTATTCTTTCAAAAAAAATTGCAAGCGGTCTTTCATCTTTAGTACTTGATGTAAAAGTTGGTAATGGATCTTTTAATAGCACTATTGATATAGCAAGAGATTTATCCAACTCCTTAGTAAGAGTCGCTAAAGGAGCAGGTTTACATTGCGAAGCTATATTAACGGATATGAATCAGGTCCTAGGTAAAAGTGCTGGTCATACACTGGAGATATTAGAATGCATAAAATATATTAAAAATGATTTTAAAGATCATCGATTAGAGAAGATCACTAATGAATTAATATCTTCGCTATTAGTAAACATTTATAAAATTTCAAAAGAAGAGGCTTATAATAAAATTAATACTGTTATTAATAATGGACTAGCTGCAGAAAAATTTGAAATGATGGTTGCAGCCTTGGGTGGACCAAAAAATATTTTAACATCTTATGAAAAAGATCTAACTATAACATCTATTAAAAAAGATATATTTTCTATGGAGGGTGGGTGGATAGAAAATATTCATACCAGAGAATTAGGCCTTATACTTATTGAACTTGGAGGTGGAAGAAAACAGGTTACCGATAAAATAAATTATGGAGTTGGATATGATAATGTTCTCAATATAGGTGATGAAGTAAATTCCTCAACTCCTCTGTTAAGTTTATACTCAAGTAAAAATATAGATGATAATTTAATAAATAAAATAAAAGGCTGTTTCATTATTTCAGATAAAAAAACTCAAAAACTATCTGAAATATTTGAAACCATAAATTAATGAGCACTCAAACTGAAATTAATGAAGCACTTGTGCAATACTTACAAAGCGTAGGTTACCGAGAAGATAAAATAATTACTGAACTAGAAAATGAAACTTTAAAACTTGGTAGTGTTTCCCAAATGCAGATTGCAAAAGAACAAGGTCAGTTTTTAGAAATGATAACTAAAATTTCTAATGCTAAAAACTGTTTAGAAATTGGAAGGTTTACAGGGATGAGCACTTTGTTTTTGGCTAGAGGTATACCTGAATCAGGGAAAATCGTAACTGTTGATAATTCAGATGAATTTTTATCCTTAGCAAAAAAATATTGGGAATTAGATAAAATGAGCTCAAAAATTGAATCGATTATTGGAGATGGTGTTGAGGTAATGCAAAGCATGATAGACCGTCAACAGAGTTATGACTTAATTTTTATAGATGCTGATAAAAATAATTATCCAAATTATTATGAATTGTCTCTGAATTTATTAGTCTCTAATGGGATAATAATTATTGATAATATGCTTTGGCATGGTGATGTGGCAGATGAAACTAAACAAGACTCTCAAACAAAAACTATCCGTGATTTAAATTTAAAAATACAAAATGATACAAGAGTGGAATTCTCTCTTTTACCACTCTCTGATGGATTGTCGTTTATAAGAAAAAAATAACAAAGACTTGAATTAAACACAATCATCCCCACATAATATATGTCTGTATGCCATTGTGGGTGCAGGCAAAATAAACTTGCTTAATAAAGGAGTTATTATGACTAGAAACCTATCCGTTTGGAATTCTCTAAGACCATTTTCTGTTGGATTTGACTCAATTTTTGATGAATTTGATAGAATGTTGGAGTCTACGGAAAGATACAATACAAATTATCCACCCTACAATATTCATAGAGTTGATGAGCATAACTATAAAATTGAAGTTGCTCTCGCTGGATATAGTAAAGAAGATATTGAGATTGAATTAAAAGAAAACAACCTAACTGTTAGAAATAAACCTAAAGAAAAAGTGGTTAATGAAAATGGTAATGGTGTAATCCATAAAGGAATCTCAACAAGACAGTTTGAAAGATCGTTCACAATTTCAGAAGATATCAAAGTTAAAGATGCTGAATTGAAGAATGGACTTTTAGCGATTGATTTGGAGAGAATTATTCCAGAAGAAAAAAAAGCTAGATTAATTTCAATAAAGTAGTTTTGGATAGGGGCCAAAGTGTGGCCCCTAGCAATTTATTTAGGTTGCAACCTAATAAAAACATTTGTTCTAAATGATTACACTAGCTAAAATTTATAAATAATATTTAACTTAAAATGTTACTAAAACTTATTAGGTGTAGTACAAAACAGTATTTCTGCCTCTGCTAACTTTTGTATTATTTTTTACCCCAATTTTATAACCCTCATTATCTAAAAGCCATTGGTAAATATCTTCAATCCTTTTAAGATTTTCTGGGTCATGTCTTAGTTGAATATCTTCAGTTTCAATATGCACTACAGGTTTAAATTTTTTTATTAAATTTTTTGCTCCCCTAAGTATTTGTCTTTCACACCCATCAACATCGATTTTTAATAAATCTAATTCTGTGAAATCAAAACAATCCAGACTATAGACTAACTTTCCATCATTAACATTTACACCAGCTATTCCTTTACCAGCTCTTCCTTCAAATTTAATCCGGGTTTTTTTATCGTAAAGTCCAGTATTGAAAAAATCTACATTTCTAGTGTCAACATTTTTAAGGAAAGCCTCTCTAAAGTGACTAACTAATTCAAAGGATGTAACTTTCTTAAAACCTTCATTAAAAAGAGCTCTAGTAAAGCAACCATGTCTAGCTCCAACATCAATAGCATGGTTCTTTGACCTTACAAAAGGTAAACATTCATTAACTTCTTTTCTCAAATTATTTGCTTTAAAACCTTCTGCAACATAAAAATAATCATCTTTTATGGCACTAAAGTCTGTTATTGCATGATTGATATTTAAAGGATTTGGCCTAGAAAGAGAAATATTACTTTTTGCAATTAAAACAAAATTTTGTTGTAATTGATTTTCTTGTGCTGGAAATAATTGGAAAGCAAAATCTTTTTTAATAATTTCTAAAATTATTGTCTTTAGCTTATTAGTTTCTAAAAGGTTTTTATTTTTCTCACCAGAATTTGAGTAATCTACTTTTAGAATAATAGTATTTGAGCAAAACTTAATAATTTTTTTAAGATTATCAGGAAAATTTTTTTGAGCTTCATTATCTTTGATGTCAAAAATTATTAGATCATATGTATTTTTATTTTTGCTAATGAAACTTTCGATGTTTAGATTTTCTATTTCTAAATATGCTTGATAGTTAAGTTTGGATTTATCAATACTGTTTATGGAAGAAATATTGGCAATACTTAGGATTTGATTATCTCTAAGCAATAAATCTATTAATTTATACATAACCGGTTTTATTAGACATATTATTATCCATATCAATAATTTTATAATTTTTTCTATCTGATATGTCACTTTGTATTAGATAGAAGTAGATTGATACATAATGAATTTCCTTATTTTAACAAACATTACGATTTATAATTTTTTTAAAATTAACTTAACTTATTCTAGACAGTTTCATTATAAAATAAATCAACCCCAACATTTTTTACTTTAAATTTAGAATAAATCTAATTTCATAAATTTTAACAACACTGATATCAAAAAAAAATTTATATAGATCTAGATAAGTATTCTGATAATTTTTAATTAGATTCTTAATCATAGAACGTGGAGATATTTATTATCTCCACAAAAAAAAGAAGGTTATATGAAAATTATTTTTAGATTACTATTGATACTAATTGCATCTACAATTTCACTAAACTTGTTTGCCAAAGAGGTTAATGTTTATTCTTACAGGCAGCCAATTTTAATAGATCCTTTCTTTGAGGAATTTACAAAATTGACTGGCATAAAGGTAAATGTTTTACATGCAAAAAAAGGATTGCTAGAAAGAGTTTTAGCTGAAGGTGAAGATACACCTGCTGACTTGGTATTAACAGTTGATATAGCAAGGTTAAACCAATTTGTTGAAAAGGATATTTTGCAATCAATTAACTCAGATATTTTGAATATGAATATCCCAAATCATTTAAGAGATAGTAATAATAAATGGTTTGCACTTTCAAAGAGAGCTAGAATTGTTGCAATATCAAAAGAAAGAGTATCTACAGACTCAATTAAAAGAATAGAAGATTTATCTGATCCAAAATGGAAAGGTAAAATTTGTACAAGACCTGGTAGCCATGACTACAATAGATCACTTTTAGCTTCAATAATTGCTGCAAATGGAGAAGTTATTGCTGAAGAATGGGCTGCAGGCATTGTTGCAAATTTAGCACGTAAACCTGAGGGTAATGATAGAGCTCAAGCAAAAGCAATTTATGAAGGTGTCTGTGATATTGCTGTAATGAATACATATTATTTTGGAAAAATGAAATTTAATGAAAAGAATCCGGAACAAAAAGAGTGGGCTAACTCAATAGAGTTGGTTTTTACTAATCAAAAAGATAGAGGGAATCACATTAATGTTGCTGGCGGAGGTGTGATTAAGTACTCTAAAAATAAAGACAATGCGATTGCACTACTTGAATTTCTTACTCAGCCAAAAGCACAAGTCCTTTACAGTTCTATAAACTATGAATATCCGGTTAATCCAGATATGCAATTGACTGATGAGTTAAAATCATGGGGCGAGTTTAAAGAAGATAAACTGCCTGTTGAAAAACTTGCAGAACTTGCTCCCGTAGCTCAGAAAATCATTGATAGAGTAGGCTGGTAAATTATAGGTTAACTGTTTTGATAAATTTTAATTTATGGTCCAATTCTGTGGCGATAATTGCTTTAGTAATTATCGCCCCTATTTTTTCAATATTTTATTACGCGATCTTAGGCGATACATCACTATGGCCACATTTATTCTCAACTGTTTTGCCCAGATATCTGACCAATACAATAATTCTAATGTTTGGTGTTGGAGGATTGAGTTTAGTCTTTGGTTTAACTACTGCTTGGATAGTGACAAGATATAATTTTTTTGGGAAAAAATTTTTTGAATGGATGTTATTATTACCAGCTGCTGTCCCAGCCTATATTATTGCCTATACTTATACCGACTTTTTTGAATATGCTGGCCCTCTTCAATCATTGTTAAGAGACATATTTGGTTGGACGAGCACGAAAGATTACTGGTTTCCAAATGTGCGATCAATGGGAGGTGCAATTTTGGTAATGTCCTCTGTACTGTATCCATATGTATATTTAATGACTAGAGCATCATTTATAACGACACCTATATCTTTTTTTCAAACTAGTTCTATTTACGGAAGGAATTCCTTCTTCAACGTTGCTATTCCATTTGGTCGTCCGGGTATAATTGCAGGTTTGGCATTAGTACTAATGGAAACAATTTCTGATTTTGGGACAGTTGATTATTTTGCAATTGAAACATTAACCTTAGGTGTGTTTAATGTTTGGCTAGGAATGAATAGTCTATCTGGCGCATCACAGATTTCTAGTATTTTATTTATGATTGTTATAGTACTTTTAACTTTAGAGTATTTGGGTAGGCGTAGCAGAAAATTTCATGAAAAATATAGTGGTGCATCTTATACACCAACCCAAACAGTTTCTGGTGTCAAAAATTCTTTATTGTTTTTGATTTGCCTAATACCTTTAAGTCTTGGTTTTATAATACCTGTTTCAATTTTATTGAATTTTGTAATTAAAGGTTATTCTATAATAAATTTTTTTGAAATTTTTCAAATAACACTATCAAGTATATCTTTAGCATTTATTTCTTCATCATTCATTATGTTGCTATCCTTATTAATGATTATAGTTGGGGCATATAAATCAAATAATTTCCATAAAATTTTAATATTTTTTGCTTCTTCTGGTTATGCTTTTCCAGGAACAATTCTTGCTGTTGGAATAGTGGTATTTGTTGGGTGGCTTAATGATTTAATTTATTTTCGTATGAGTTATGCTGTTGGTGGATTTATAATTTTATTATTCGCGTATAGTATAAGATTTTTAGCTGTTGGTAATGGAGCAATTTCATCAGGTATTTCAAGAATTCATCCAAACTTATTAGATGCATCAAGAACAATGGGTGTTAGCTTTTTCAAAAGTATAAGAAAAATTATATTACCCTTGCTGTATACAAATTTATTAGTTGGAGGAATATTAGTTTTCGTAGATATCTTAAAAGAACTTCCAATAACACTTTTATTAAGACCATTTAATTTTGAGACACTAGCAACCTATGTTTATCAATATGCCTCTGATGAAATGTTGGAGGAGTCAGCATTTGCAGCTCTAATTATCGTTATTGCTGGATTAGGACCGGTAATTTTTCTTAACAGAACAATTACTAAATCAATAAAAAACTAAAACTTAATTCTTAAAAATGTAAGCCTGATCATTATCAATTTCTATCTCGACTGCAGACGATTGTTTTGGATTAAAGTCAGCAGGCATGTGGCTATGAACATGAACAACTTCATTATTATTATCTAACACAGATAAATGGATAAAACTAAATGACCCCATTAATTTTGACGCCATAACAGTTCCCTTAATTCCATTAACTGGTGTTGGTTGTTTGTTGAGTTTTATACCTTGAGGTCTTATGTGTACCACAACTTTTTCACCTTCTAAATTTCCAGGTGTTTTAATTTTCCCAACCGGTGTGTAAATGTGAGATTCTTTAACGACACCTTCAAATTTATTTGTTTCACCAAAAAAACCTGTAACATATGAATTTTTTGGATTGTTATAGAGATCATTTGGAGTTCCTGACTGTACAATCGAACCTGATTTATCAAAAATATTTATATGATTTGAGATAAACATTGCCTCGAAAGGATCATGAGTGACTATAATTACAGTCACATTTGATTTTTGTAATAGATGCAGCGTATCATCTCTCACCTCTTCTCGAAGGCTTAAATCTAAACTTGAAAAAGGCTCATCTAATAAAAGTAAATCGGGTTGTGAAATTATAGATCGTGCAAGTGCAACTCTTTGTTGTTCACCACCACTTAACTCGTGTGGGTATTTATCTAGTGAATTAGGTAATTTTATTAATTCAATAATTTCATCAACATTATTAGTTGAATTTTTAGCGTTAGTTGGAAATCTCAAATTTTCTTTTACTGTCAAATGTGGGAATAGAGCGTAATCTTGAAATAAAAAACCAATTTTTCTTTTTTCTGTAGGTAAGTGTTTTGCAGTACTGCTTACTTCTTCACCATTAATAATAATTTTACCTGATTGTACTTTTTCAAGACCTGCTATGAGCTTTAATAAAGTAGTTTTTCCACTACCTGACGGTCCCAAAATACAAGAGATACTATCTTTATTGAGATTAAAATTAATATTATTTAAAATTTTTTTATTATTAATTGAATGAGTAAGATCTTTAACTTCAACAGCAATCATAAAATACCTATTACACTAAAATTAAACTTGGGGAAATTTATCTAAAATTTCACTTTCCCATTCAAGAAACTTTTTTGATCTATTATCAGGACTTGGATGTGATCCCATAAATTCAGACACCCTCCCTTCTTGACCTGACATCATTCTTTGCCATAATTTAGCTGGTTCTTTAATATTAAATCCAGCAAGATTCATAAATCCCATGCCTAAGTAATCAGCTTCACTTTCCATCTTTCTACTAAATGGAAGAAAAATACCATACTTTACAACGGAGTTGTAAACATTACCTCCTACATTTCCTACTCTAAAAGATTTATTAAGAAGTTCTGCATATTTACTTCGCGATATTCCAATTGTTGCCATTTGCATCATAGATGCTTGAGTTAATTTTTCTACTGTGTGTCTAGCAAATGCATGTGCAATTTCATGACCCATAACTGCAGCAATCCCGTCATCATTTTTACAAACAGGAAGTATGCCAGTATAGAAAGCAATTTTACCACCAGGCATACACCATGCATTTTTTGTATCAGATTCAATTAGAGCAAATTGCCAATTAAAATTTTCTACAGGATTTTTTTCACGCTTATTAAGATAAAACGTATCCAGAGAGGTATAAATTTCTTTTCCAATTTCTTCAATTTTTTTAGATTCATCTGTGTTATCTAATAAAATTTTATCTTCTTTAGCTTTTGATAAAAATCTTGAATATGTTTTCTCAACTTCTTGATTTAGAGATCTTTCATTGGGATAAATTTTTGGAGTACCAAGAACACCACCTCCCATTAAAATTATAGGTAGGTTGCTATCATATAAATTAAGTTGACTTCGATTTGTTAATGGTACCTGTGTACAAGAAGGTAAAATCACAGAACCACATAAAGAGCAACTAGCGCCAAAAACAAAGCTTCTTCTGTTTATTCTTGCTTCCATATTATTATTATATAGGTAATTTTATTTATATGAATATTTTTAATGCAGTTAAAAAAGCAGAAATTCATGTTCATTTAGAAGCAACCATTACGCCAGATTTATGTAAGAAATTTGCCAAACGTAATAATCATGAAATACCTGATGAAATGTTTGGTTCAAAATACGCATACCAATGGGATGATTTTTATGATTTTATAAAAAAGTATGACATTGTTACTTCTGTAATACACACGCCAGAAGATTATTTTGAATTAACGTATGAATATTTAAAAGATTGTGCCGCTAATAATGTTCTTTATGTCGAAGCAATGATTTCCTCAACTCATGCTAAAGAAAAAGGCATGACTTATCATTCTTTTATTGAAGGAGTCTATGAAGCTTCCAAAAAAGCTGAAGAGGATTTTGGTATTGTTTCACGTTACATAATGAATGGCATCAGACATTTAGGACCAGAGTCAGTTCAAGGAACTGCAAAAGAAGTTTTAAATAATCCTCATCCTTGTTTAGTTGGTTTTGGTTTGGCTGGGGATGAATTGCATTTTCCACCAAATTTATTTGTTGAAACATTTGATATGTTAAAAAAAGAAAATTTTCCAATCACTGTTCATGCAGGTGAATGGGATGGTCCTGTAAATATAAGAAATGCTATTAACCTACTGCATCCAACAAGATTAGGCCACGGAGTTCGATCAATAGAGGATCCTGATTTAGTAAAAGAAATAATTGATAAAGATATTATTCTAGAAACTTGTCCAACAAGTAATATTGCAACTAAGATTTATGAAGATTATGTAGATCATCCTGTGAAAGCGTTATTTGATCAAGGAGTAAAAGTAACAGTCAATTCTGATGATCCTCCTTTTTTTAATGCAACGATAAACGGTGAATATAAAGTCATGGAAGATTTAGGTTTAAATGAAAAGGAGCTAACTTCCCTTACTCATAACGCAATAAAATATTCTTTTTGCGATGATGAAAATAAAAATAAATTATTAACTAAATTAAACTAGATAATTTTACTAAAGGTCTTGCACCATAATGAGAAATAATTTCTGCGGCAGCAATTGAAGCGTAATTACCGCATTCATCCATTGCTTTACCTTTAGAATAACCAAATAAAAAACCAGCTGCAAATAAATCTCCAGCTCCAGTTGTATCTACAACTTTTTCTACTTTTTTTGCAGCAACTTCAGTGATGTCAGTACCAGAAACAATAACTGATCCACTACTTCCTTTAGTAATAGCAGCAATTATATTTAATGATTTTGCATATTCTAGACCTTCTTCAAAACTTTCTGTTTGTGCCATTGCTTTGATTTCATCTTCGTTAGCAAAAAGAATATCAACATTCTCAGTTATTAATTCTTTAAAAGAGTCTCTGTGTCTATCAACACAAAAAAGATCAGATAAAGTAAATGCAATTTTTTGATTATCAGCCTTACAAATATCTACCATTTTTTTCATAGCCTTTTTTGCATTCTCATTGTCCCACAAGTAGCCTTCTAAATATGCAATCTTATGATTTTTAATATCATCCTCTTTTATATCTTCAGGACCTATTAATGTTCCAGCACCAAGAAAAGTACACATTGTTCTTGTTCCATCTTCTTCAACAAAAATTGTACAACATCCAGTTGAAATATCAGGAGATGTAAATCCCAATGGAAATTTTAATCCTTCCCGGATCATATCTTTTTGAAGATATACTCCAATTTCATCATTTTTAATTTTTCCAATAAAACTTCCATTACCGCCAAAAGAGGTGATACCAAACATGGAGTTACCAAGGGAACCTCCACCAGCCATTTCTCTGATGGAATAACTTTCATGCAAATTATTTTTCAAATTTTCATCAATAAGATTCATAGAATCTCTATTAATTTCATGTTTTTCAATTTCACTTTGATTGGAAGGAATTATGGCATCTACCATAGCATTTCCAATTCCAACTACATCTAATTTATCACTCATTTTTGTTTAATTATTATAGGTACTAATTGTACTATAATGACTCCAACAAATATTGCAAGGCATCCAAGTATTTTTTGTGTGTCTAAAATTTGATTTAAAAGTATCCAACCTGCTATTGCAGCAAAGACTGATTCCATTGATAAAATGATAGCAGCAGGAGCAGGATTAGCTTTATGTTGAGCAATAATTTGAAGTGTATACCCAATGCCAGCAGAAAAAATACCTGTATATAAAATTTCAAACCATTCAATTTGCATATTTGACAGCTTTGGTTCCTCCCACATAAAAGCTAAGATCATAGATAAAATAAAAACAATAAAGTACTGAATACTTCCAAATAAAAAAGGACTGTTAAGTTCTTTCATAAAAATATCGATACAAATAATATGTAAGGCAAAAAATAAAGCAGCAATAAACAAGAGTGAATCTGATTGTTGAATTTCAACTGATTGATTAGAGGACAAAAGATATGATCCATACAAACAAAGTAAAATAGCAATCCAGATAATCCAGTGTACCTGTTTTTTAATTATGAATCTTGAAATTATACCAACAAAAGGAACGTAAAGAGTGCTAAGAAAAGCAGCATTTGATATTAATGATTTTTGTAAAGCGTATTGTTGAAGACCCATACCACCAAAAAGAAAAAAACCTGTAGCTAAACAAAGATAAACTTTTTTTCTATCACTTAATATTTTAACAATATTTTGTTGTTCTAGATAAATCGCAAATGGAATTACTGTTAAAAAAGCAAAAAAGAATCTTCCAAAGCTAAAAGTAAAAGGACCTATGGCTCCCATTCCAGTAGTTTGGCTTACAAAAGCTGTTCCCCATATAAGTGAGGCAATTAACATGAGTATGTTAGCTCTTGTATGACTCATAAAAATATTTGATTACTTATTTTATTGTTTATCTTTATTAATCCACCAAGACTCAATTACAATTCCGTAAAGTGGAATTTCGTCTGGGTATTCAAAAAAATCCCAATAAGCAATTCTGTCTTTGTTGCTATGATAAAGAGGAACTACATAGTGACCCCATAACAATACTCTATCAAGTGCGTGGATCGCCGTTGTTAATTCTTCTCTATTTGTTGCACTAATTAGTTTTTCAATTAATGCATCAACTGCTGGACTATTGATACCAGGATAATTTCTGCTTCCATCTTTTTGACCAACTTCTGATCCCCAATAAAATTGTTGCTCATTTCCTGGGCTTAAACTGACACCCCAATATCTTTTAATCATATCAAAATCATAACTTAACAAACGTTCTTGATACTGTGATGAATCAACAGTTCTTACATCCATTGTAATGCCAAGTTTTTTTAAATTACTTTGATAGGCTAAGGCAATTTTCTCATCAGATGGACTGACAATCAAGAACTCAAACTTGAATTCTTTTCCATCTTTTACCAGTTTTCCATTTTCAACAAACCATCCCTCTTTTTCAAGTATTTCTTTTGCTTTCAATAAATTTTTACGGTCATTACCACTTCCATCCGTAATAGGTGGCGTAAATGATTCCGTAAATACCTCTGCTGGAATTTCATCTTTCCATACATTCAGTAATTCTAACTCATTTTTTGACGGTAAGCCTGAAGAGGCTAATGGTGAATTATCAAAATAACTATCTGTTCTCACATAAGCATTTTGATATATTGTTTTATTAATCCATTCATGATCATAGGCATAACTTAAAGCAAGTCTTACATTTCTATTATTAAATATGTCACGTCTTGTATTCATCACAAGACCATTCATTCCAACAGGTCTATCGTTATTCATTTCTGTCAGTATTACCTCTCCATTCTGAACAGCTTTGAAATCATATTCTGATAACCAACGTTTAACATTGTACTCTCTTCTAAAGTCGTATTCACCAACCTTAAATGCTTCAACTAAGACATTTGAGTCTTTGTAATAATCATAAATAATTGTATCAAAATTATAGAGACCTTTATTTACTGGTAAATCTTTTGCCCAATAATTTTCAACGCGTTTGTATTTTATTTGACGGCCTGGATCGAGACTATCAACTTGGTATGGACCACTGCCTAGAGGGATATCTAAAAATGTTTTTGTAACATCAAGATTTTCATAAAACTTTTTTGGAATGATAGGAAGAAAGCCCGCAATAATAAGAGGCAATTCTTTATCTTCATTATTTTCAAAAATCATTTTTATTCCATCATTTCCAATCAATTGAGTTTCAACAACTTTGCCATATGTTTTTTTCTGATTTGGAGTACCTTTTGTTTGAAATGTTTCTAGACTAAACAATACATCATCGCGTGTTATTGGTGAGCCATCATGAAAGGTTGCATTTGCATTTAAATAAAAAGTTATAGATGATCTATCTTCAGGCAATTCTACTTTTTCAGCTATTAAACCATAGAGAGAGAATGCTTCATCCCATACTCTTCTCATTAACGTATCATTAACATACCCAAGACCAGCAGCTTTAGAACCTTTAAATGCTACTCTATTAAGATTATCAAAAGAACCATATGATCCAAATTTTACCGTTCCACCTTTAGGTGCATTTGGGTTTACATAATCTAGATTTTCAAAATCACTGGCATACTTTGGTGTTCCATGCATTGCAATACCGTGAACTTTATCACTGTACGCATGTTTGTTAAGTGCAATTATTGAAGTTAAAATGGCAAATGCGATTAGAAATTTTTTCATAGATATATCCTATCAAAAAAAAGACAGATTTGTAATGAAATATAAATTTAGAAAATTATATAAGTAGAATGCAAACCCTTAAATTAATTTCGGTACTTATAATATTATGTATTGGACATAGTATTCATGCAGCAGAAGTTGATATTTTTAAAGGTATGAAACTATATGCTGAAAATTGTGCAGGGTGTCATATGGGTAATTTAGCAGGTCATGAAGAGTGGGATAAATCGTTAGATGAAGATGGCCATAGAAGAGCACCTCCTCTTAATGGCACTGGGCATACTTGGCACCACTCTCCTGCACAATTATTTCATGTCATTAAATATGGTTTTAAAAAATCAAATCCTGATTATGAAGGTAAAATGCTTGGTAATGATGCGTTATCAGATGACGATGTTTGGTCTATTCTTGAATTTATCAAAAGTACATGGCCAGAAAAAATACTAAATAAATATAACTCCCATTTTAAAAGCTAAGATTATTGAAGCAAATCTTCAATTTTAATATTTAAGATATATATTATTATTATGAAAATTTTAGGATCTGAAATCACACCCTATAAGACATATTTAAATAGACGTAAGTTTATAAAGGGATCTTTAGCTAGCGCCATGCTAGCAACGGTTACCTCATCAGCATTTGCAAACCACGATAGTGATCTTTCAATTTATACTAAAAATCTAAATGAAAACGACAAACTTAATTCTTACGAAGAAATCACAACGTACAATAATTTTTATGAGTTTGGAACTCATAAAAAACATCCCCATTTAAATTCTGGAAATTTTAAACCTAGGCCATGGACAATAAAAATAGATGGTCTTGTGAAAAAGCCTCAAACATTTGACTTAGAAAAAATTTTATCAAATGTAACAATAGAAGATAGGGTTTATAGATTAAGATGTGTTGAAGCATGGTCCATGGTTATTCCTTGGCAAGGTTTTCAGTTATCTGAACTTATAAAAATGGCCGAACCTTTAAGTTCAGCAAAGTATGTTCAATTTGTAACTGTGTTCAGGCCGGAAGAAATGCCAGGTCAGCAAAAGAGAACAATTATTTGGCCATATAGAGAAGGACTTCGAATGGATGAAGCAATGAATCCTCTAACAATATTAGCAACTGGATTGTATGGTCATGAAATGCCTAATCAAAATGGTGCACCCATCAGATTAGTAGTTCCATGGAAGTATGGTTTTAAATCAATTAAATCAATTGTGGAAATAAGATTTTTAGATACTCAACCTGAAACATCTTGGGAAACTTTAGCTCCTTGGGAATATGGTTTTTATGCTAATGTTAATCCTAATGTTAATCATCCAAGATGGAGTCAAGGAACAGAGAGACGAATTGGAGAGTTTAAAAGAAGAGAAACACTTATGTTTAATGGCTATGAAGAAGAAGTAGCACATCTCTATAAAGATTTAGATTTGACTAAATTTTATTAATGAATGTTTTCAACAAGAAATTTTAATCGCAGTAAACCTGTCTTATTTATTTTAATTCTATTTCCTAGTCTACTCTGGGCATACCAATTTGTTACTGGGAATCTTGGAGTAAATCCAATTGAAAAACTAATGGATGAGTTAGGTCTAATGGCACTCAGATTAATAATAATAACTCTTATGATTACTACTCTATCAAATATTAGAACTTTAAAATCGATAGTTGTATTACGAAGAATGATTGGACTTTTTGCTTTCTATTATGTCTGTTTGCATTTCTCCACTTACATAGTTTTAGATCATTTTTTAGATATACAATTTATCATACAAGATATTATAAAAAGACCGTTTATAACTTTTGGTTTTATAAGTTTTCTTTTTTTAATCCCGCTTGCTAGTACTTCAACAAACAATATGATTAAACGACTAGGTTTTAAATTATGGAAGAAAATTCATTATTTAATTTACCCAGTAGCTATTCTGGCCAGTATGCATTTTTATGTTTTAGTTCGCGCTGATAAAACCGAACCAGTCATTTATATGGGAATAATTATTCTCTTGTTAATTCACAGAATATTTAAAAGACTTACTCGTCCTCAGTTGGCTCAGTAACGGGGTTCATTTCCATACCAGCAGGACTAATATTTCGTGGTAAAGGATTATATTGTGATTCAAGATCACGTGGTTTAGTTCTTTGTGTCATTCTATACAAACCAAACAGACCTAGCAGTCCATGTATTAAAAATAAATAGATGTAAAAACCTACTGCTCCCAAAATTTCCATGAAACCAGAAACAAACAAAGGTCCGATAATTGATCCAATACCAATAAGTATGCCAAAGGTTGCACTCGCTGATACTATCTCATTAGGTTGTAAGAAGTCATTTGTATGAGCAATCGTTAGTGAATACATTGGTAAACAAGCAACTGAAAAAAGACCAGTAAAAATTAAGAATAATGTTAGTGGCATAAAGTTTGCAAAAACAAAAAATAAACTCAAACCAGCAGCCATAAAAGAAACACCAATAAGAATAACACGTCTATCAATTCTATCTGATAAATATCCAATAGGCCATTGGGATAGAGCGCCAGCTGACGTTATAATCATCATATACAGAGAAATTTCAAATAAGCTTAAATTAATAGATGATGCATAAATTGCACCGTACCCAAAAACTGCACTATGCGATAAACCAGTTGCTAACGCGCCAACAAAACCTAAGGGTGAAACAGTATAAAATTCGCTCAAAGAAAAAAATTTAGGACTTTCTGTATTTGGCTGTTCTGTTGAAGATAAAAGAATAGGAAGAAGTGCGAATGATAATAAGATTGAGACTAAAATAAATAAATCAACTTTAGCTGGATCACCTAAATTTAATAAAAATTGTCCTGCTCCAACAAATACAAATGTTATAATCATATAAACGGAAAGTAACTGACCACGAGTTTGATTAGTTGATTTTTCATTTAACCAACTCTCCATGATGACATAAATTCCGGCAAGACTTAAACCAGTTAATATTCGTATAAACATCCATGAATAGGGATGAACAAATACTGAGTGTAATAATATAGCAATAGAAGCAAGCGATGCTAAAGCGGCAAAAACTCTTATGTGACCAACACGTTGTAAAAAAATTGGAATTGTTAATGCACCAGTTAAGTATCCAACGTAATAACCAGCTATAATAAGTCCAGATGCAAAAAAACTAAAACCTTCTAAAACAGAACGAACACCAATTAGTGTTCCTTGCAAACCATGACCAAGACTAATTAATGCAAAGCCAAAAAAAAGAGCCCAAGTGTTTTGTAGTACCTTAAACATCTTCTAAATTTTTATTGAAATTTTAGTATTCTTCTTCGCCGTCGTCTTTAGGTTTAATACCTTCAGCTATTGGATCAATTTCTGTTTCATCTTCTAATAAAACAGTATCATCTTCAAGATTGTCTTCATTGTCATCTACATCCAAATTATCGATATCAAGATCATCATCTTTTTCTTTTGGTTTTGGGGGAATTGGATTTGCGAGTGGCGCCGCGTTTGTACTTCCTGGCTTTCTCCCTCTTCGCGGTCTAGCTAGTGTTGTTACTTCAATTTCTTTACCACACTCAGGACAATCCATTTTATCTAAATTAAGATCATAATATTGTATCTTATTGCACGGACACGTTCTTTTATTACCCCAGGATTCTTTATACATTTTAATCTTCTTTTCTTATAAATATTTTACCACAATAACCACAAATAATTTTATTCTCATTATTGAAGGTATAATAAACTGCGGGATGTCCTAAACCATCTTCACCACCATCGCAAGAGATAGTTTCAGTTTTAGGATCAACTTCAACAATATCATCTGCCATAAAACTCATATAAAATTTTAACCCAAAATGTCTATGTTTTTTAACTAAAGAATTTGAAAATAGACCACTGAAATACCACTTACTATTAAAATAGAGGGAATTATTCTCGATTTAGCATTTCTTTCAAATAAAAAAACCATTCCAATAATGGTGGCAAAGACAATACTGATTTCTCTGATACTTGAGACATACGCTATTTCTATAAATTGCATACTCCAAACAACAATTGCGTAACTACTTGTTGCAAATACACCAGCAGCAATCCCCGATCTAAATGTGTATGTTTCTCTTTTTCGTAAACCATCTTTCGAGATCAAACCAATAATTAGCAAAGGTATTCCATTAAGTGTGAAGAGCCAGTAAATATAGGAAAAACCATTTTCAGAAAGTCTCACCCCGACTCCGTCAACTAAAGTGTAAGCAGTAATTAGAATAGCCGTTGATATTGCGAGAGCAAAACCTCTGAAGTTAAAAGATAAATTTTTAGAATAAGAAATTAAAAATAACCCAATACAAACAATTAAAATTCCTACGAAACCAGCAACACTAATATCAGAACTTAAAAATAAAATACTAATGATCGCTACAAACAAACATGAACTTCCTCTAGAAATTGGATATATGTAAGAGAGATCACCGTACCTATATGAGTAGATAACATTTAGTCTGTAGAAGACATGAATGATTACAGTTGCAATTAAAAAATACCAAACCTCCAAAGTTGGAAATGGAACAGTAAATGTTAAGGGTAAAAAAATAGTAACTTCTAAGACAGATGTTATACCCATTAACGATAAAGGGTTCTTACTTGATTTTATTATAGCACTCCAAACTGCGTGACATAGAGCAGATACAAGAATTAAGATAAAAATAAAATTTACTGACAATGTCATCAGTAGATAAGAATTTACTTCATGCCTGTCAAAGTAATTCCTTCAATAAATCGTTTTTGCGCGATTATAAAAGCAACAATAAGAGGAACAGTTACAGTAACTATCGAAGCCATCATTGGACCAAATTCGTCACTATCAATTCCACCTCTGAATTCTCTGATACCAAGTGGTGGAGTAAAGAGATCTCTATTTCCTGTTATTACCATACGAGGCCAGAAATAATCATTCCAGTGTGCAACAACTGAGAATATTGCAAAAGCAAGTAATGCTGGTATTGCAGTTGGAAGCATTACTTTCCAGACTATAGCATACTCTCCCATTCCATCCATCCTGGCGGCGTCAATTAATTCATCGGGCACAGTCATAAAAAATTGTCGCATTAAAAAAATTCCAAACACCGATATAGTCCAGGGAAGTATCAAGGCGGAATAGGTGTCAACTAATCCTGCCTGAGCCAACATAACATATAATGGAAGCGCAATTCCGTGAACTGGAATGAGCAAGCAAAATAAAACCATCGAGAAAACAAATTCTCGTCCGTAAAACCGTAACTTTGCGAGTGCATACGCACATGGTAAGGCGACTAAAACCTGAATGATGAAGATTGATAAAGTAACAATGACACCATTCATTAAGTATCTAGGAATAGGAGCTTTTTCAAAAGCAAACCAATAGTTGTATTGATATGGCTTCATTGTACATGTTTCTTCTGAATAGCCAGTTTTAACACATACGGGAAACGTTTGAGTTTCTTGCGCACCAATGAGACCACCAGAAATTGATTGGATTTCTTGCTGAGATTTTAATGACATTGAAACCATCATATAAAAAGGGAGCATTACTACGATAGCACCAATTATTAAGATTGCATGCTTCCAACCTTCCCCAATATATTGTTTAGCTTCCATTAATAATGAACCCTCTTCTCAATGACATATCTTTGGAAAAACGTTAACACAAGAATAAATCCAATAAAGACAACAGTGATTGCTGCACCGATACTTGTTAAGTTTTGTTGAATAGCTTTTTCAAAAATTGCATACATCATGACATACGTTGTTTTTGATGGACCACCTTTGGTCAGTATTTCGATTGTATCAAATACCTGAAATGTTCTAATGGTAGTAATAGTCACAACAAACAACGTTGTTGGACCAAGCATTGGCCATGTAACAAGTTTAAATTGTTCCCATGTAGATTTAGCCCCATCCATTTCTGCTGCTTGGTATAACTCTCTTGGTATACTTGTTAAGCCAGCTAAATATAAAACCATGTTAAAACCAAAAGCCTGCCAAATTCCGATGAAACATACTGTCCAAATCGCTGTATTTTTTTGTTTTAACCAATATGGAAAATCCATGTTGTTTGCACATGCTACAGCATACCAGCTTTCTTGTGAGTCTACCCACGGCAACCAATGAAAACCAAGAATGAATTCCCTAACTCCTCCACACCCATTTGCTAAAAAACTATTTACAATTCCTAATGTTGGATGAAGAGTAAATTCCCATGCAATTGCCATTGCAAGAAGAGTTGCCATAACTGGAAGAAAGAAAATTGTTTTATATATATCAGCGCCAAACCTTAGTGAATTTAAGAGCATTGCAGCACATAATCCAAGTACAACAGAAATTGGAACGACAATAATAACATACGTCGCTGTGGCCCAAATCATTTTGACATATGTTTTTCGATTGAACATCTTGTCATAATTTTCTAGTCCAACCCACTCGAATGTTTTGTTTCCCAAATTATAGTCAGTAAAAGAAATTCCTCCTGCAAGAAAAAGAGGAAAAATTAAAATAATTATCATCAGTATGATTGCTGGAGCAATAAACCATATGTGAGCTTTTGAATTATGCATTAGTAAATTGAACCCTCATTCCTGCTTGATTAAATAGTAATGCTTTATCTGAAACTCTTTTTATATTTACACTTGAACCGTTTGAAATTTGGTGAGTAAATTGTGGTAAGCCCCTTACAATTATTTTATTTGAACCGTCTTCAATATTTACATGAAAGAAAATATCTGAACCTAAATTTTCTCTATATGCAACTGTTCCACTAAATGTATTTTCATTACTTTCATTTGTAATTTCTAAATGTTCTGGTCGAATACCAATATGTAAATCTGTATTACTTTCAGAACTTTTTCTTTTTAAATTAACGTTGAGAAAACTTACTGTCCCACTTGAGTCCGAAGTTCCTTTAAATATATTTATTTTTGGACTTCCAACAAACTGAGCTACACTTAATGAGGAAGGATTATCATATACTTCTTGAGGTGTATCTAGTTGTAATAAATTTCCATCAATCATAACTGCCATTCTAGAAGACATAGTTAACGCTTCTGCTTGATCATGTGTTACGTACACAAAAGTAGTTTTAAGTGAATTATGAAGTTCAGATAGTTCAGATCGCATGTGAACTCTCAAAGCTGCATCTAAATTTGAAAGAGGCTCATCCATTAAAAAGGCAACAGGCTCTCTAACCATAGCACGACCAAGAGCAACTCTTTGTCTTTGACCACCTGACAATTGTCCTGGTTTTCTATCCAATAGTTCTGAAATTTTTAGAGTTTCAGAAGTTTTATTTACTAATTGATTTATAGATTCTGTTTTCTCTTTTTTGCTTGGAGAAAAATTACCAATCAAGGGCAGTCTTTCAAATGCATTATAATCCCTGAGTCTTAATGGAGTTTCTAAATTTCTTCTTACTGTGAGATGAGGATAAAGAGCATATGATTGGAAGACCATTGCCAAATCTCTTTCACTGGCTCTAACTCTATTTACATTTTTATTATCTATTAATACATCACCTGAAGTCTGCTGTTCCAATCCTGCAATTATTCTAAGTAATGTAGATTTACCACAACCAGATGGACCAACTAACGTTAAGAATTCTCCATCGTTTATATCAACATTCAAATTATTAAGTACTTGTGTAGACCCAAATGACTTTGAAATATTTTTAAGTGATATTGTCCCCACTCATTCCCCCTGTATCTTAACTTTAATCTACAAAATTTTATTAAATTTGAGAATATTTTAAATCTATTTATTTCAGTTTTATTTCAATTTTATTAACAAATATTCAAATTATGATTGAGTTTAACTAGCAGATAACTATAAATTCGTATTTTTAATAATATATATTAGTTGAATTCGTGTCCGATAATTTAGAAATTAATAAAAGAGAATATCCAAACTCTTTCTCAAAAACTGCTATTGTTATATGCCTTGATGGTAGTCAAAAAGAGTATCTCGAAGAAGCATCAAAATCTAATCTTACACCAAATCTTGATAAATTAATTGCAAGTGGTGAAAACCTACTTGTTCACAGCGCTATTCCAAGTTTTACAAATCCAAATAACATTTCGATTGTAACAGGCCAACCAAGTTCTGTACACGGTATATGCGGAAACTTCTTTTATACACCTGAGACTGGTGAAGAAGTTATGATGAATGACCCAAAATATATGCGAGCACCAACTATTTTTGAAAAATTTTACAATTCTGGTTCTAAAATTGCTCTTGTTACTGCAAAAGACAAGTTGAGAACACTTTTAGGAAACGGATTAAGTTTTGATGATGAGAGAGCTATTTGTTTTTCTGCTGAAAAATCTGATCAAGCAACAAAAGATCTCAATGGTATAGATAATGTAAACGATTGGTTGGGGATGCCAGTGCCAGAAGTATATTCTGAAGGACTCTCTGAATTTGTGATGGCTGCAGGTGTAAAACTTCTTGAAGAGTTTAAACCAAATATTATGTATTTATCGACTACGGATTATATTCAACACAAATATGCACCGGGAAATGAAACAGCAAATAAATTTTATGCAATGTTTGATAAATATATTGGTCTTTTAAATAATGAGAATGTTTCTATAATCATCACAGCAGATCACGGAATGAAACCAAAATCAAAAGAAGATGGTTCACCTAATGCAATATTTTTACAAGATTATTTAGATAAAAAATTTGAACCAAACATGGCTAAAGTCATCCTACCAATTACAGATCCATATGTTGTTCATCATGGTTCACTTGGTTCTTTTGCAACAATTTATTTAGAAGACAAGAGCAAGGTAGATTCAGTTGTAAATGCTATTAAAGAAATAAAAGATATAGAAGTTGTTTTAACAAAAGATGAAGGATGCTCTACTTACAATTTACCTCCTGATAGAATGGGAGATATTATATGTATGTCTTCAGAATTTATGACTATTGGTTCATCGGAAGATAAACACAATCTTTCTGGATTAAATGAACCTTTACGTTCTCATGGAGGACTCCATGAAAGAGAAGTGCCATTCATATCAAATTTAAAATTACAAAACTTAGATACTAGCAAACAATTATATAACTATGATGCATTTTATTATGCAATAAATGGAGCCCTATGATGCACAAAAAAATGATTAATGAAGCAATGCGTATTGCTGGAGAAAAAGTTACTTCAGATAAAACAATAAATGTTGAGTACCCTTTTACAGGTGAAGTAATCGGAACGGTTCCAGCCGGTACCGCAGAGCATGCAAGAAAGGCTTTAGATATAGCTGCAAATTATCAGCCTAAACTTACAAGATATGAGAGACAAAAAATTCTTCAAACTGCTGCAGAAGTACTTGTTAAAAGAAAAGAAGAAATTTCTGATATTATTACTTTAGAACTTGGTATCTCAAAACAAGATTCTTTATACGAAGTAGGAAGAGCTTTCGATGTATTTTCATTAACGGCTCAACTTTGTATTCATGATGATGGAGAAATATTTTCTTGTGATTTAACTCCACATGGAAAAGCCAGAAAAATATTTACCATAAGAGAACCTTTAACGGCAATCTCAGCAATCACCCCATTTAATCATCCTTTGAATATGGTAGCGCATAAAATTGCACCTTCAATTGCAACTAATAATTGTACTGTATGTAAACAAACAGAATTAACACCTTTAACAGCAATGGTACTCGCCGATGTTTTATATGAAGCAGGCCTGCCACCCGAAATGTTTTCAGTTGTAACTGGATGGCCTCAAGACATTGGATCAGAAATGATCAAAAATCCAAACATTGATCTAATTACTTTTACAGGCAGTGTGGGTGTAGGAAAATTAATTGCTGAACAAGCTGGATACAAAAGAACTGTTCTTGAGTTAGGTGGTAATGATCCATTAATTGTTTTAAATGACTTAGATGGTGATGATCTTAAAAAAGCTGTTGAACTAGCTGTTACGGGAGCAACGAAAAATTCTGGTCAACGTTGTACAGCTGTTAAAAGAATATTGGTTCAAGAATCCATTGCAGATCAATTTGTTGAAATGGCTCTTGAGCGTGCAAAGAAAATTAAATTTGGTGATCCTATGAATATGGAAACAGACTTAGGTACAGTTGTTAATGCTCAAGCTGCAGAACTTTTTGATAAAAGAGTTTCTATGGCTGAAGAAGACGGCGCAAAAATTTTATATCACCCTGGAAGAAAGGGTGCTTTGTTACCTCCAATAGTTGTAGATCATGTTGATCCTAAAAGTGAATTAGTTTTAGAAGAAACATTTGGTCCAGTTATCCCAATCATTCGTGTGCCTAATGACGATGAAGCTGTAATGAAAATATCTAATTCAACCGCATTCGGATTATCATCTGGTGTATGTACAAATAACTTCATGCGAGCAAAAAAATATATTCAAGGTTTAAATGTTGGTACGGTAAATATTTGGGAGGTTCCAGGTTATAGAATTGAAATGTCTCCTTTTGGAGGAATTAAAGATTCAGGTCTTGGTTACAAAGAGGGTGTTATTGAAGCAATGAAAAGTTTTACTAATGTAAAAACCTTTTCGCTACCTTGGTAAATAAACCAGTTTTTCTCTAATTTTTCTTAATGCTGTGGAAAAATAAGCTTATTTTTTAGTAATATTTTCGTAATAAAATTGTAACCCTTTGAGGCTACGTGTTAGTTTAATATTATATTTGAATCGGAGGGATTAAATGAAAAAATTAATTACAGGATTTGCAGCCGTATTAGCTTTTGGTTTTTATGGTTCTGTTAATTCAGCTAAGTCTATTGAAATAGAAGTTGCTTATCCTTATTCAGGATTATTCGATGTAACTTTCCAAGCTATTATGCCAGAGTTTGAAAAAGCACATCCAGATATTCAAGTTAAATTTAGAGCAACTTATGAAAACTATGAGGATGCAACTGCAACAATCTTCAGAGAGTCTACTTCAGGTAATTTACCAGATGTAACAATGCAAGGTCTTAACAGACAAGCACCTCTAGTTGACAAAGGTATTGCTAAGTCTTTAGAGCCATTTATTGCAAAAGAAGCTGCTTTTGAAAAAGATGGTTACCATTCTGCTATGTTAAGTCTTTCAACATTTGGTGGTGAAGTTTATGGATTACCATTTTCTGTATCAACGCCAGTTGGATATTATAACATGGATTTATTAGCTGAAGCAGGTGTAAATAGTATTCCAACTAACTGGGACGAAGTTATTGCAGCATGTAATAAATTGGAAGCAGCAGGTAAAGGAACTCTATACTTTGGTTGGAACATCACAGGTAACTGGTTCCACCAAGCATTAATGCACACTCAGAATGTTCCAATGGTTAAAGATGGGGCTGTAAATATGGGTGGTGATGCAGGACTTGCAACGTTAGAGCAAATGAAAGCAATCATGAGCGGATGTAATATGCCAAACTATTCAATTGCTGATGGTCAAGCTGCGTTTAACGCAGGTACAATTGGTATGATGTTCTGGTCTACTTCAAGCTTGGGTTCAGTTAATGC
The DNA here is from genome assembly GCA_902541435.1 of uncultured Alphaproteobacteria bacterium. Classification (GTDB taxonomy): domain Bacteria; phylum Pseudomonadota; class Alphaproteobacteria; order HIMB59; genus CACPNW01. The sequence continues at coordinate 19,462 of CACBQR010000002.1, read as the reverse complement.
TGCAAAGGCAGACTTTGTTTTAAAGACTGCACCATTCCCTGGAATGGCTGGAGTTAACAATGGAACACCTGCAAGATTACCAGCAGGTGGAAACGCTGCAATGTTAGTGTCTACATCTGATGATCCAGCAAGAGTTGATGCTGCATGGACTTTCTTAAAGTTCATTACATCAGGTATCGGTGCTGCATTAGTTGCTGAAACAACTGGATATGTTCCACCAAACAAAGCAGCGAATGAATTATTAGGTGATTTCTATAGTAAAAACCCTAATAAACTTACTGCAGTTGAACAACTTCCACTTCTTGCAGATTGGTTTGCATATCCTGGAGAAAATGGATTAGCTGTTACGCAGGTAATCTATGATTACACAGAAGAAATTGCTACAGGCGACGCTGATGATATGGGTGATCTCCAAGAAGAAATGATGGAAGAAATAAACGATCTTATGTAATTTGAGATTATTTATTATTAACTTTTTATTACAGCGGCTTTATAAAAGCCGCTGTTTTATTTTAAATTTAAATGGGAGTAAAAATAGATGCCTCTTAAAACAACTACAATAGGTGCTTATCCAAAACCGAAACAAACACCTATTCAAGATTGGTTTTTAGGGACAAAATCAGAAGAAGAGAGAAAAGCGTCAAAAGGATTATTATCAAATTGGTCACCTGGCGCATATGAAAAAGCATTAGAGTCTGCAGGTGCAGATGCTGAAAAATTATTTTTAGCAGCAATTAAAGAAGTTATAACTGATCAAGTAAATGCGGGTATTGATGTTCCAACAGATGGAGAAGTCAGACGTGAGAGTTACGTATTATATCAATGTCGATTTTTAAATGGAGTAAGTTTTAAAGAAGTTACACATAAGTCAGTAAGACAAGGCGCGTTCGAAGCTGATCTTCCAACTATTGTTGCACCGATTTCAAGTAAAGAAATACGTATGCATCTAGACTGGAAGAGTGCACAACAATTTACAAAAAATCCAGTTAAAATTACCCTACCTGGACCAATGACAATAACAGATTCAATTGCTAACAACTACTATGATGACATGAAAAAACTTGGTTTTGATTTAGCATTAGCCCTTAATAAAGAAGTTAAAGCACTTGTAAATGCAGGTTGTCAGTATATTCAAATTGATGAACCAGTATTTGCTAGAAAGCCTGATGAAGCTCATTCATATGGTATGGAAAATTTAGAAAGAATGATGCATGGTATACCTAAAGAAGTGCAACGTGTTTGCCATATTTGTTGTGGTTATCCTAATTCATTAGATTCAGAAGGTTATAAAAAGGCTGATTTAGATGCTTATGATAGAATTGCATCACTTGTAGATGATTCAACTATTGATGAAGTATCTTTAGAAGATTCACATAGGCATAATGATTTAAATCTTTTAGAAAAATTTACTAAAACAAAAGTAATTTTTGGATTTATTGATATTGCAAAAAGCAGAATGGAATCTGTTGAAGAAGTAAGAGTTCGTATCAAAGATTCACTTGAACATATTGATGAACACCGCTTAATAGCTGCACCAGATTGTGGTTTAGGTTTCTTTACTCGAGAACAAGCAATTGAGAAAATGACAATTTTAACTAAAGCGGCAAAATCAATTTAATGTAATGTGGAATTATTTTAATCCTGTTGAAATTATCTTTGGAGAAAATAGATTTAAAGAAGTACATGATGCTCTTAAAAATAAGAACTACATCATAATCACTCATCCAGAAGAAATTTTTAAAAAATATAGCGATGAATTAAAATCTTCTTCAAATCCACCACTATCCATTATGACGGATGTTCAACCTAATCCAGATTATAAGGATATTTTAGAGCTACAAAAAAAATTTTCTTCAATCAATGAATCGGTAGATTATATTTTAGCTATAGGTGGTGGCTCTGTTACAGACACAGCTAAAGCAATTGCTGCTTTTAAAGATAAACAAGAATATCTAACAGATTTCGTTCGCAATAAGAAAAGTCCAAGAGTCGAAAATCCAATCAAGATTATTGCAATACCTACAACTTCAGGAACATCAAGTGAGCTTACGTGTTGGGCCACAATTTGGGATAAAGAAAAAAACAATAAATTATCTTTGGCGCATAAATCTCTTTATGCAGAAAAAGCAATTATCGATCCATCAATTATGGTTGATAAGCCTTTAGGCTTGACCATTTCAACAGGTTTAGATGCTCTCTCTCATTCAATGGAAAGTATTTGGAATATTAATGCAAACCCAATTTCTGCTTCTCATGCAATACAAGCATCAAAATTAGTATTAGAAAATTTACCACTTCTCGCTAAAGATTTAAGAAGCGTTGAATTACGTTCAAACATTGCACTGGCATGCGTTCATGCTGGCTTAGCGTTTTCCAATACAAAAACTGCTATTGCGCACAATCTATCATACCCTGTGACGCTCAATTACGGCATTCAACATGGTATTGCTTGCTCATTTACATTACCCATGATTACTAAAAGTATGGTTGGAATTGATAGTGTAGCTGAAGAAAGACTAAAACTAATTTTTAACGATAACCTAGAGAATGCCGCAAATCATCTGAGTGAATTTATGCGTTCTTTAGAGGTTCCTCTTAACTTAAATGAAATAAAAGTTCCTGTTCAAGAATGGAATAATATAGTAGATGATGCGTTTTTAGGAGAACGAGGTAAAAACTTTATTGGCAATAAAGAAGCCTTCATCTCTTCTGCTAAATCAATGGGACTTTATTAGTAATGAAAAAAAATTTCAGGTTTTATGATAACAGACAAAAATACTTATTATTTGTCACAACAACAAATGAAAAAAATCAAATTGCTGATGCGATACGCCCTCACGTAAATAAAATTAAACCGCAAAAACCTGGTATAAAAATATTTGATGCTGGTATGGGTGATGGTTCCTTACTTATGAATGTTATGCGTCAGTGCCACGAGGCCAGGCCTAACGTACCTCTATTAGTTTGCACAAAAGAAATAAGTATTGAAGATGTAAGATTAGGTTTGGAAAAATTACCCGATAGGTTTGTTGAGCATAAGAATACTGTTTTTGTAATTTCAAATTTACACTACGCTGAAGCCGCAAACCTAAAATCAAAAAATGACGTTAAACAGAAAAAAATTAATTGGAATATTATTAAATTAAAAGGTGACACCTCTCTTGAATTTGCCCAACAATTAAGAAAACAAAATGAATTTTTAGAAAAAAAATGGAATATAGAAATTAATAAAAAGTCAGGTAACCATACTTATAAGGAGCCTTCAGTCATGGTTATTTACCGTGAAGATCAAGAATTTAATGTTAATGAATTAATACCAACCAAAAAAAAATCAGATAATAAATTTGATCTTATTATTGCTTCACAGCCTTATCGTTCAAGAATTTCAGCAGAAAAGAAATCAAAATATGTCATCGAACCAATGATTCGAGCGTTAAAATCAAAAGGGAAATTATTAACTATTCATGCTTCAGGAAAAGATCCTGCTAATGAAATAATTCGTAAAATTTGGCCAAAAGAGGACCCTTTTCCTTCTCTTGGAAATAGTATCATTTCTTATCTTAAGAAAAATTTAGATAAAGATTTATTAAGTAATTTATCTTTTGGAGAAAAAAAAATTATTAAATATAAATTGAGAGCTCTACCAACAGAAATCAGTGGAGGTATAGCGACATCATTAGTTTTTTCTGCTTGGAATGCCTCCATATATGTCAATCAAATGGATGATGATAAAGTAATGAAGGTAGAAAAAACAAAAAATTACGAAAAAGTAGTTCAAAATATTGTTGCTAAAAATAAAGGCCTTTATTTTAACAATGAAATATTTGTAATTGAAAAAAAATAATTTTTTATTTAAACCAATTAACTTCTGTTTTTAAAAAATCCTCTGTATGAATAATTAAGGCGTCAGATCGAATTATTGCAACATTATAATTTGTATCTGTATTAGCCGTTCCTAAACGATATTCATTTGAAAAGTTAGGTATTAGAGGAGACCAAGTACTTCTTGGGGAGGAAAAAGTAATACCACAATAAGAACCAGAACTTGTAATGTGTTGATGACCAAAAAAAATATGTTTTATTATCTTATTATTTTTAGTTAAAATTTGTTGAAACTCTTTTTTTTGTTGTAATCCTATTCCATCACTTTCCTCTTTTACTAATGCCAGTGGATTATGATGCATAAAGATGTACGTATCTGTATTAGTTTTACCTAAAATATTATTTAACCATTCTTGCCTCTCTTCACAGTAATGTCCTTGGTGAGTATTAATCAGATTAGTATCTATAAAAATTAAACGTTTATTATCTATATCCTTAAAGTATTGAATAAAGCCATTTGGATCGGTTTCAATATTAGGAAAGTTTATTTTAAACTCATCTCTGTTATCATGATTACCTATAATGAGTTGAGGATTTAAATTCTTTGGCAGCTCTGCTTCATCAATGATTTTTATAAATAACTGATAAGAATCTTTATCACCTAAGTCTGTAATATCGCCAGTGATGGCAAATAAATCTGCATCACCATGATTATTTTTTATATGACTTAATGCTTTTTTAAATTTACTGACAGGATCTATGCCATGAATCTTATCTATATAAATATGAGGGTCTGAAAGATGAATAATTTTCATTATTTTATACAAATTTATAATTAGATCGCAGTTTTAAAATAAATATACTTATTAAATTCCTCTTTTAAGTCGATGCTAACTCTTGCATGTACTTTACCTTGTTTTCCATGAAATGATTGTTTTTCTTTAACTGGAAACACCCCTTCATGCCAAATGTTTGGATGAATATACAAACCTTTTGATCCATCACAATAAAATGCTTTGAAATGTTCTGGTTCGATGTCGTCTGTTGGTAAAGCTAAAGGACAAATAAATGGTTTATTTTCTGCAGGAAAAAAAAGCTGACCTCCATCAGGATGATAATTTGCATGCCATAGAAATATTTTTGTTGGATCTGAATATTTATCTTTTTGCAATTCTTGATCGGGGTTATTGGCATAACCCAGTATATATTTTCCATCTACTTCATAATCGCTCTTATGTTGGACAGCATTATTTTGTCCATAAAGCACATCACCTTGCCACCAGGTATCAAAAGAACCTTCGGTAGTTCCACCTTCATTACCAGTTCCCTCTTCTATGTCGCGCCATCCTTGTTTTGGCCAAGTAACAATTTCAATATCACTATTTTCAAAACTATCGATTAAATATCCGTATCCTTTAAGATTTTCATTTGTTGCTTTAACTAATGGTATTTCAATTTCTTTTGTCATTATTTTGTTAGTTTAATGTTAATCCCAATTCAGTAACGACTTCTTTTACAGCTTTTATTGTATCCATCATGTCTTGTTCATCTAAATTACCAATACACCCAATTCTAAAAGTTTCTGCCACTGTTAGTTTTCCTGGATAAATTAAAAAATCTTTTTCACTAAGAGCATTATAAAATTTCTCAAAGTTAAATTTAGGATCATTAGGTTGTTTAAACGTAATAATAATTGGTGCTTGTAAATTATCAGGAAGTAGTTGCTCAAATCCCAACTCTTTCATTCCATTACAAATAATTTCACAATTTTTTTTATATCTTTTACCTCTTCCTTTTACACCGCCTTGTTCTTTATGTTCTTCAATAGCTTGGTTGAATGCAGCTAATACGTGTGTTGGAGGTGTAAATCGCCATTGTTTATTTTTTTCCATTGCTTGCCATTGATCATACAAGTCTAGACTTAGTGAGTGACTATTGCCTTTTGCATTTTGAATAACTTCATTTTTAACAAGAATGAAACCAACACCTGGCACACCTTCTAAGCATTTGTTTGATGAAGCGGCTACAGCATCAAAAGTAATTGTTTTAGAACTTAAGGGTAATGCACCAAAGGCACTCATTGCATCGATGAATAACGATAAATTTTTCCCCTCAACCAATTTTGCAATGTCTTCAATAGGATTTAAAATACCCGATGTTGTTTCACAATATACGGCAAAGACGTGTGTTAAGTTGTTGCTATCAATTAAGTCTTCAATTTTATTGATGTCATGTACTTCATGTTCAGCAACTTCATATTCAATAAAATCTCTCCCTAAATATGTGCACATTTTTTTCATTCTTTGTCCGTAAGCACCATTGATCAGAATCAGAATTTTAGAATCTTTTTGAGTAAGAGAGCTTACCATCGACTCTACGGCAAAAGTTCCACTTCCCTGCATTGGAACACATTGATATTTATCTTCACCGTCTATTAATTTAACAAGGGAATCTCTAATTGATGCATTGAGATCAATAAATTTTGTATCTCTCGAACCCCAATCATGAAGCATAGCCTCTTTTGTTGACATCGATGTCGTGAGAGGACCAGGGGTTAATAATTTTTTATCCATTAAATATTTACTTAATAAATATTATTATAAATTTGATCAATCTTATTAAAGTTGGAATTGAATTTATTTTCTAATAAGTTAATTATAAATGAAAATGGAAGAAAATATTGTAGACTATCTCTTACATCTTTTGAAAACAAAAGGTGCTGATATTCAATATGGTAATGAGGATGTGACCCAGCTTGAGCACGCACTCCAATGTGCTGAACTTGCTGAAAAACATAAATTACCAGGACCAACAATTGCTGCAGCATTACTGCATGATGTTGGCCACCTTATCTATGAGGACGGCGATCCCATTCATGAAGGGAAAGATGGTCATCATGAAAATTTAGGTGCTGATTTTTTAAAAAAATATTTTGGTGAGGATGTTATTCTACCAATTAGAGCACATGTTGACTCAAAAAGATATTTATCAAGTGTTGAAGAAGGTTATTATGATAGTCTATCAGAAGCATCGAAACTTTCGTTAAAAGTTCAAGGTGGTCCTTTCACAAAAGAAGAAGCAGATGCGTTTATAAGCAAACCTTTTATGGATGAAGCAGTAGAGCTTAGAAGATTTGATGATTTAGCAAAAATTCTAGATAAAAAAACTCCCGATGTTGAACATTTCCGCCCCTATTTAGAAGAAGCAAGACAGTCTTTTTTAGCTAAACAAGCGTAAATGCAATTTAGCAATTATGATTTTATTGACTCTAAGTCATTTGCAGGCAAAATTATATTAACTTCTTTCCCAGGTCTTAACTCTAATGGTTTATTTGAAGAAACAATTTTAGCAAACGAATTAGAAATATTTAAAAATAATAATTGTAGTTCTATTACTTCTTTTGTTGAAGATAGCGAATTTGAAAAATTGTGTGATAAAACTTTGTTTGTCAAAAATATTTATGAACATAAATTACATTGGTACCATTTACCCATTTATGACATGGGAGCACCAGATAAAGATTTTAAATATAAATGGGAAACAACAAAAGTTTTATTAAAGAACGAATTGATAGATGGTAAAAACATAGTTTTACATTGCCGTGGAGGAAAAGGAAGAGCTGGCACTATAGCTGCTATTTTACTTGTTGAATTTAATTATGAAAAACAAGAAGCTATTGATCTAGTGCGAGCAAGAAGAAAAGGAGCTATTGAGTCAAAAATCCAAGAAGATTTTATTTTTTCTTATCGAGCAGTTAATTAAAAAGAGACCGTTAAATTAAAAATATTTTCTAGAATAAATAAAACAATTAAAGAAATTAAAGCTGCAATTATAGGTAGCGTCATCCAACCCAAAGAAATTCTACCTGCAATTGACCATTGAACCTCTTTTCCTCCTTTTAAAAGACCAATTCCAATTACGCCGCCGACAACAGCTTGGGAACTTGATACTGGTACCAAAGGTATAGAGGGAAGATTTATAGATTGTAAAAAAGCACTTATACCCTGGGATGCAAATAAAAATAAAACAATAGAATGCGATATAACAACAATAAATGCTGCCACTGGTGTCATTTTTAAGAGATCATTACCAACGGTAAACATAACTCTTTTCGAGTAAGTAAAAACACCAACAGCTATTGCTAAACCACCTAGAAGAAATAATTGTTCTTTTGAGGAAAAGACAAATAAATTTCCAATAGTAACATCAGTAAACGGTGATATAGGTACGAAGACACCCATTACATTGGCAATATTGTTTGCACCTAAACTATAAGCACCAAAAGTACCCGCTAAAAGTAAAGCTGTTCTTGTATAGGCATCAAGTCTGAGAATATGTAACTTTCTATTGAGTATAACTCTTTTTGTAAAAGTAAATAAACCCATTGCAATAACTCCTGCAATAATAGGACAGAGTATCCATGTTCCTAAAATAGTAATTAAAACTTGAAGATTAGTTGAAGATCCCGTGTATAAATTCCAACCAACAATTGCTCCAACAATCGCTTGCGTTGTTGAAACAGGCAAGCCAACTTTGGTCATTAAATATACAGATATTCCCGCAGCCACACATGCTGCAAAAGCACCAGGCAATGCATTAATAGCACCTAACTTACCTAAAGTTTCTGTTGTGCCTGCTCCGCTAATAATTGCACCTAGAATAACAAAGACACTACAAATTATTGCTGCACTTGTGAAACTAACCATTCGTGTTCCAACTGCAGTTCCAAAAACATTTGCTGCATCATTGGCGCCAAGTGACCAACCTAAAAAAAGACCACCAAATAAAAAAATTAGAATTGTAATTTCCATTGAAAATTAAACGGAACGTTTAATAGCGTAAATTTGAACCTCGTCAGCTATGTCTTCTGCTTGATCACAAATACGATCAATCTTCTCTACAAAATAACGAAGATGCATTTTTTGATCTAGAGGTAATTCAGAATCAAAAATTCTTCTTGCAAGAGAACTAAATTTTATATCAGATTCTTTTTCATAAAAAGTTACTTTATGAGCATTATCTCTAACAGATTTAATATCTCTAAAAAATGATCGGACAGTCAAACAAAGTGACTCAACACAGTTTACAACTGTCTCTGTTAACTCAATTAAATCTTGGTGAAACTCTTTTGGAAAATTAGGTTTTTGAATAGAGAAGTGATAACAATTCCCTTGGTACATTCCAATTAATTCGTCGATGTGTTCTAGAAGTCGTAACACATCACTTCTTGCATCTGGGATTAGTGTTTCTTCATAAAGAGTATGCTCAACATCTTTCGTAATTTTGTCAGCCTTACTTTCCATTTCTTTTACTTTTTCAACCATTTCCTCAAATTTACCATTGGCAGAATGATTGAGATAAGTTGGAACTATCGATTTAAATACTAAGCCCACTTCAGAGACAATATCAACAAACTCATCAATTTCTCTTTCAAGCTTTTTGGTATCACCAAATAATGATGCACTTTTTAATCCAAACATGGAGTGCTTATAGAACTTTTCAAAAAAAAAGAAAGAAATGTTAAATTTTTGTTACAATTTGATTAATATCTTTATCTTTAAGTAAAGTGTAATATTCGCAATCTATAGAATTTAGGAGAAGATATGACAGATTTATCAATTAATAGAATTAAGTGGTTTAGCACCGCGTTAATTTTATCAGGAATATTATTAACCAATTTAAATGCGTATCCAATTAACATAATTATTCACGGTACAGGTGCTGTTGGTTGGTCAATTGTTGGTTATATGACAAAAGATAGAGCTCTGCTCACAAACTTTGGTTTACAACTCCCACTATTTATTTTTGGATATATTTATTTGCTAACATGAAAAATAAAAATATTCTTTTTATGTGTGTTGCTAATTCAGCAAGAAGTCAAATGGCTGAAGGAATTGCAAAAAAATTATATCCTAATTGCATTATTCAAAGTGCAGGATCAGTGCCCAAAGAAGTTAATCCTAATGCTATCGAGGTTATGGGTGAAATCGATATTGATATATCAAAACATTATTCAAAAGATTTTGAAAGTTTAGACAACAAATTCAGAGATGAATTAAATACCGTTTTTACGCTTTGTAAAGAAGAGGTATGTCCAGTTTTAAATTCCAAAGCTCAGATATTTTCAATACCATTTGATGATCCGGCATCAGATCATTTTAATTCAAACCAATTAGATAAATTTAGAGAAGTAAGAGATTCAATTTTTGATAAATTGAAAGAACTAAAAAATTTATTTGAGAATTAATGAAGTTAAAAATTAATTAAATTTATAAAAATTTAATATTCCATTAATCTATTTGTAAACAATAAAATTTAAATGTTTCTTACCACTCACAGTATTATTTCCTCCTGCTAATTACCAATAATTGTGAGTGGGATTAATTTTTTATTTCTCCTTTTTCGAGTACTTTAACAATTGTTTAACATTATAAAATTAAGAATTTAAAGTAAATTTTATGAAAATTAATAAACCAGCGCTTACCTTTTCTAACTCCGAAGTTAATCCTGTTGGAAAGATTATTATTCAATTAACCGAATTGGGAACGGGTAAAATTAAGTTACGTAAGTTGTATGAGGATTATTTAAGAGAAAATTTACCTCCAGAGAATTTTTGGCATGATGCAATTGAAAGATTAGGTCTCCGTATTCAGACACATTATCATTCTAAAAGTAATATTCCTAAAAATGGCAAACTTGTAGTAATCGCTAACCATGCATTTGGAATAGCTGATGGTCTTACAATATGCTCTTTAATTAGTAAAATTAGACAAGATTACAAAATTATTACGCATAAAGTTTTACAAGGAGCAGATCTTATTAAGAATAAAATTATTCCTCTTGATTTTTCAAAAAATAGAAATGCTTTAATAAATAATATCGCTGCACGTAAAGAATGCGAAGAACACTTAAGAAATAATGGGGCACTAATCATTTTTCCATCAGGATCAGTTTCAACGAAACCAAAATTAAAAAAAGGAATCAAAGCAATAGATCGTGAATGGAAACAATTTACTTCAAAAATAATAATGAAAACTCAATCACCTGTCCTCCCAATTTTTTTTGAAGGACAAAATAGCGAACTTTTTCATGTTGCTGATAAAATTGGGCAAGTCTTTCGATATTCTTTAATGATATATGAACTTAAAAGAAGAATGGGAAAAAAAATTGATGTTCATATTGGACAAAGAATACCCTTTGAAACCATAAAAGAAATTGGCAATCTTATTGAGATTACAAAATTTTTAAGGAATAGCACTTATAGATTAGATCCAAGTAATAAAAACTCAATATTTAATTAATACTTCTGTAAAAAAAAAATTTAGTTAATGTAATTGAAATAAAATTTTAACAAATTCTTTCTATTATTTATTAATAAAATGAAAGATCAGCAATCAGTTTCATATTATAGAACTATATGGATATCTGATCTTCATCTTGGAACAGAAAATAGCAAGAGTGAAATGCTTCTTGAATTTTTGAGATCAACAGATTCAAAATATTTATTTTTAGTTGGCGATATTATTGATGCATGGAGAATGAAAAAAAAAATTTATTGGCATCAAACTCATAATGACATTATCCAGAAGATTTTGCGTAAAGCAAGAAAAGGTACAAAAGTAATATTTATCCCAGGTAATCATGACGAACTTGTGAAAAGTTACACAAGTTTTTCACTAGGGAATATATCAATAAAAAATAAGTTTACACACAAATTAGCTGATGGAAGAAATGCCCTTGTTTTACATGGTGATGAATTTGATGCAGTTATATTAAACGCTAAATGGCTGGCAAGTATTGGGTCATCTCTATACGAATTTATATTAAAGTTGAATAACTATCTAAATTTTGTCAGAAGAAAACTAGGTCTATCTTATTGGTCATTATCTCAATTTCTCAAACATCAAACAAAAAGAGCCACGAATTTTATTTCTAACTTTGAGTTTGCCGTATCTGATAGTGCTAAAAGAGCAAATGCTGATGTTGTTGTGTGCGGCCATATTCATAAGCCCATTATAAAAAAATTAAATGGAGTTTTATATTGCAATGATGGTGATTGGGTTGAGAGTTGTTCTGCACTAGTGGAAAATAATGAGGGACAATTATCCCTTATTGACTGGTCAATTGAAAGAGAAAAAATTTTTCAACATAAACATAACAAACTAGCAGAAAGTGTATTAGTGTGAAAAAATTAGCGATCATTACCGATGCTTGGCTTCCCCAAGTTAATGGTGTGGTAAATACATACCAACATATTAATCCATTTTTAAAACAAAAGTATCAAATTGAAGTACTCCACCCAATGATGTTTACTAATTTTAGTTATCCTTGGTATAAGGAAATAAAAATAGCAATTAATACAAAAAAAATAACAGAAAAATTTTTTGGTGATTATGATCCAGATGTTATACATATTGCCACTGAAGGACCAGTTGGAATTGCGGGGAAAAAATTCTGTGAGAATAATAAGTTGAGATATACAACCTCTTTTCATACGAGATTTCCAGAATATATAGAGCAAAGAATAATGATACCAAAAATAATTGGGTACTCTTTTTTAAAAAATTTTCATAAAAATGCATGTAATGTATTGGTCCCAACAATATCTATGCGTAACGAATTAACTAAATATCAATTTCAAAATCTTAAAATTTGGTCAAGGGGAGTTAATACTGAATTATTTAATCCTTTAAAAAGAAAAAAGGGAATGAAAAAGTATATTGTTTACATTGGTAGGGTTTCATTAGAAAAAAACATCGAAGCGTTTTTAGAAATAAGAACTAAGATGCATAAAATTGTTGTTGGAGATGGTCCAGAAAAGCAACGATTACAAAATAAATATCCATATGTGTCTTTCGTTGGGATGAAAAAAGGTCAAGACCTAGCAAACTATTATGCAAATGCTGAAGCATTGGTATTCCCATCCAAAACAGATACATTTGGAAATGTAATTTTAGAGTCTTTAGCCTCTGGCACACCAGTGGCTGCTTACCCAGTAACAGGTCCTAAAGATATTTTAGAAAACTCATTAATTGATAGCCTTGATAATAATATTGAAAACTCACTTAATAAAGCCTTAAAGATTGATAGAAAAGATTGTAGAAAATTTGCAATGCAATTTACTTGGGATAAATGTGCAAATCAATTTCTATCAAATGTTGTAAATGCAAAAAATTAATTTTAAAATTATAGTTACTAAGAAGTAAGAGATTCAATTTTCAAAAATTGAAGGAACTAAAAAATTTATTTGAAAACCAATAAATTAAAAAATTAGTTTAATTTATAAAAATTTAATATTCTATTAACACGTCTGTAAAAAATAAAATTTAATTACATCTTACCACTCGCAGTATTATTTCTTCCTGCTTATGTCCAATTATTGTGAGTGGGATTAAATTCTATTTTCAAATTTTTAAATTAGACTTAGCTCTAGATTTGAGTTTTGCTGAACCCCTCCCAGACAAGCTTGGATTTTTGATAAAAAAATTGTGAGAGGAAAATTTTTTCTCTTTGCTTGATATTTCTTTTTTCTGATAATTGCCATTACTTAACATTTGCCAAGAATTTGTATTATCTGTCATACTGGCAATTAAAATCTGATTTAATATTTGTTCATGTACAGTTTCATTTTCAATAGGAATAAATGTTTCAACCCGCCTATCTAGATTTCTTTGCATTAAATCGGCAGAAGAAATAAACAAGATATTTTTTCTATGAGGGAATTTATGACCATTATAAAAACAATATATTCTCGTATGTTCTAAAAAACGACCAATTATGCTTTTAACAACTATATTTTCTGATAGATTTTCTTTACCAGGTATTAGAGAGCAAATTCCTCTTATCAACAATTCAATTTTTACATTTTTTTGAGATGCTTTATAAAATTCATCAATAATTTGTTTATCAACAAGAGCATTACACTTACATACTATTCCAGATGGTTTATTTTTTCCAGCATTTGTAATTTCATTTCTAATTAGTTCATTTAATTTGTTTCTTGCAGTTATTGGAGAATATACTATTTTTTTTATTGTTGTTGGTTCAGAATAACTAGTTAAATAATTAAACATTTTTGCAGCATCATTTGTTAATGTTTTGTCACAGGTGAAGTAAGATAAATCCATATAAACTCTTGCATTTCTCGGGTGATAATTACCTGTTCCATAATGTGCGTAATTTACAACAGAATTCATTTGCTTCCTTGTTACAAGTGTAATTTTTGCATGAGTTTTCATATCAATATTGCCAAAAACAACTTGCGCTCCAGCTAATTCTAATTCTTTTGCCCATTTTAAGTTACGCTCTTCATCAAAACGTGCTTGCAACTCTATAATGACAGTTACTAATTTTCCTTTTTGTGCTGCTCTAACTAAACTTGCTTCTATTGGTGAGTCATCAGTAGTTCGATATAAAGTATGTTTTATTGATAAGACTTTTGGATCATCTGCAGCTTGATCAATAAACTGCGTCACTACTTCAAAAGATTCAAAAGGGTGATGAATAACAATATCTTTATTTGCTATAGCTTTAAAATAATCATTTTTAAAATCTTTAATTCTTTCAGGAAATCGTACCTTAAATTTTGGAAAAAATAATTTTTTAAAATCTTTCAAAAAAATTGACTCTATACTCGAAAGATTAACGGGTATTGGCAGTTTATATGTATTTACATCCTTATAGTTAAGTTTTTTATTTATGAATTTAATTAAGTGACTAGATATACTTTCATCAAAATCAATTCTTATTACCTCTTGTCTTCTTCTCTCAAAAATAGCTTTTTGAAATACTAAAAATAAATCTTCTCCTTCACCCCCTAATTCTAATTCACTATTCCTAATTGGTCTAAAAACACCTTTATCCAAAACCCTATCACACTGGAAAATTTCTTTTAAAGAAATAAGTAGGGCTGTCTCCATAGATACAAAACGTGTTTTTTTACCAGGTAATTTAATAAATTTTTCTAATCCCTCTGGCACTCTTAGTATTCCATAAAAAGTTTTTTTATTATTCATTAAACGACATACTAAGGTTGTTTCTTTATTTGGTATAAAAGGAAATGGGTGAGATGGATCAATAATAATTGGCGTTAAAACCCCCCAATTATTTTCTTCTAAATAATTTTTAATAAATGTTTTATCTTTTGTTTTCAGTGTTTTTTCTACATCTATATGGATTTTGTTTTCTGAAAGCTCTCTTAGTAAATCTATCCATATTGATTTTATATTTGAAATCATCTTCGATGTTTCTTTATCTATCAGCTTGAGTTGTTGTTGTGGTGTTAATCCATCAAAACTTTTATTTCGTGAAAATTTTTGAACATTCAATCCTGCTACTCTAACCATAAAAAATTCATCTAAATTAGAGAATGCTATTGATAAAAATCTAACCCTTTCTAAAAGTGGAATTTTACTATCAGATGTCTGACTTAAGACTCTTTCATTGAATTTTAGCCAAGACAATTCCCTGTTTGCATAGTTATAAGCGGTATTTTTTTTTAACATAATTTTTTTTTATATTTTTTAGGTATAAAAAAAACATGTTCATAAAAAATTCATATTTCTTTAATAATTTTTATTTTTTGGTTTTAAAATTTTATCAATAGTCCAGCTATTTTTAAAGGATATTATAGCAAAAGCACAGGTTGGAAAATGTTCAATATTTGAATTACATAAAATATTAATTGACTCTATCAAACTAGGGTTGTGTCCAATGATAAGAGTATTTTTTTTTAATTTTTTAATTTTTCTTACAAGTATATTTGATGGACATTCATAAATATCGTTATCAATTGTAAATTTTACTGAGCGATCAAACGAGTTAGAAATTATATTATATGTGCTAGTTGTTCTTTTAGAAGGAGAACATATTATCTGACCAATTTGAAATTTTCTTTTATCTAATATTTTAGAAAATTGTTTTGCATTTCTCATACCTCTTTTATTGAGAGGTCTATCAATGTCATCAAGCTCTAAATTATCCCAACTAGATTTGGCATGACGTAATAAATAAACTTGTAGCATTCGAGTTTAATACTTTAGATATATACATTTCCATGGCTAAAATGAAAAACAAAAATCCCATAACAGTGATTGATCTAGGTTCTAATACATTTAGACTGGTTATATATGAGCAAGCTATTTATCCTTTTCCAATACTTTATCAAAAAAGAGAATTTTTAAAATTAGGTGAAAGTATTAACACAGGTAAACTCCCATCGATAAAAATAAAAGAAGCTATAAAATGCTTAGAAGAATATATTAAGATTGCAAAAGATTATGAGTCCTTAGATATTCATATAATTGCAACGGCCGCAATTCGTGAAACAATAAATGGAAAAGAAATTATTGAGCCTTTCAAGAAAAGAAAGTCAGTAAGAGTAGAAGTGCTCTCACCAAAAAATGAGGCTAAATGTGGATCCCTAGGTGTAATTAGTTCAATAAAAAATCCAATCGGTTTAGTTGCAGACTTGGGAGGTGGAAGTTTAGAACTTAGTACTATAAAAAATAAGAACATACTTGAGACTAAAAGTTTAAAAATTGGCATCTTAAGAAGTGAATCTGATATGTACAAAACTACTAAAATTAAATTTGATAATTTTTTATTTTCGAAATTTAAAAACCAATCTCTTAAATTTTCTAAAAACGTCGGAAATATTTATGTTATTGGAGGCATGTGGCGCAATCTTGCAAAACTACATTTACATCTAAATGGCATCAAGAAAAATAAACTACATGGCTACCTGATACCATTTTCAGAGTTAGAAATATTCTATCACAAATTATACTCTATGGATAAAAAACAAATTAAAAAATTGAATGTTGTCCAACCAAATCGATTAGATAAATTAAAATTATCTACATATATTTTATTTAGCCTTGCTTCATTTTATAATATTAAAAATATTATTTTTGTAAGATATGGAATTCGTGAAGGTTATTTACATGATATGTTGAATTAATTTTTAAAAAACAATCTAACAGTAACTGTAGCAATAAGAGCCCCAATAATCTGAGCTAAAATAAAACCTATAACGCTTGATGGACTTATTCCACTAAAACTATCTGTAAACATTCTTCCTATGGTTACTGCTGGATTTGCAAAACTTGTTGATGATGTAAACCAATATCCTGCAGTAATAAATAGAGCGACACCAATAGCTATTCTTTCCTTGTTTACCTCTTTTAATATAAAAATAGTTAATAATAATCCAACAGTTGCAATTATTTCTGAAAAGAATTTAAATACACCAACTCTTTCATTGAGTGACCATTCAATTATGGGATATTCAAAATACCAATTTGCAGTTAAACAACCAAATATACCAGCAATAATCTGAGTAAAAATAAAAATTATTCCATAATTAATAGGAATATTTTTTTGAATAATATCACTTAATACAACAGCAGGATTAAAGTATGCCCCTGAGATATTAATAAACATAGAAATAATTACAAATAAAATGGCACCTGTTGCAATTGTGTTTCCTAGTAATATTATACCAAGGTCATTTGACATTAACTCTCCCATAATTCCACTACCTACAACTGTTAGTACAAGAAAATATGTCCCAATAAATTCTGCTAGTATTTTTTGTCTTAAAGAATATGTCATTACAAAATTACCCTAAATAACTAGACGTTTACCATGTATTCTAAAAATTCTTTCACGCATTTATCCCATGTTAAATTAAGTGTAAAATTTCTACAATCAACCCTTTTTACTTTAAGCGCTTTTTTAATTGATTGTAATAAGTCATTATCTAAAGTGTTAATCTTCTCATCTGTTAATACATCTATAGGCCCAGTTACTGGATATGCAGCAACTGGTGTTCCACTAGCCAATGCTTCAAGTATTACATTTCCTAAAGTGTCTGTTTTAGAAGGAAATACAAACACATCTGCGTTTGCATAATACTTTGCTAATTCTTCTCCGGTTTTTAAACCAACAAAATTTACTTCAGGATACTTATTAGTATATTTTTCTAATTCAGGACCATCCCCCACAACTATTTTATTATAATTTCCTTTAAGTTTTAAAAATTCTTCAATATTTTTTTCAATTGCTACTCTTCCAACATAAGTCAGTTGTCTATCTTTACTGTTTGTGTCTCTTTTATTTGGATTAAATAATTCTGTATCAACACCTCTGTTCCAAACTACTAAATTTTTAAAATTATATTTTTTTAACTCATTTAGCATTGAAACTGATGGAACAAGAACTTTTTCAGAATCACTATGTAGTTTTCTTAATATGGAATAAGTAAATCTCTTTGGGATAAAAGCTCTTTGCTTAATGTAGTCAGGAAAACGAGTGTGAAAGGAAGAAGTATATTGTAGTTTATTTTTAAGACAGTACTTACGACCAGCAAAACCTACTGGACCTTCAGTCATTATATGAACAATATCTGGATTAAATTCTTTAAAAAATTTTTCAGTAACTTTCTTAGTGTTGTAAGAAATCTTTATTTCTTTGTACCTAGGATAACTAAAATTATTAAACATCTCAGGATGTAATATTTTAATTTCAAAACCTTTTTTTTCTAGAATAGGTATAACGCTTTGAAATGTCGTAACTACGCCATTTACCTGAGGAACCCACGCATCACTAATTAATGCGATTTTTTTAGGCTGCATCCTCTTTTATTTTTCGTCTTTCTTCTAAAGAAATTAATTTTAAATTTTCTCTTTCTTCGGGCCAATTAAGAATTGATAAATTGCCAATTTCATCTTCAACAAGTGCTGTACAACTTTCAATCCAGTCACCATCATTACAATAGAGAACACCATTTAATTCTTTTATTTCTGGTCTATGTATATGCCCACATACAACAACATCGGCATTTTCTCTTCTAGCTCTATCAGATACAGCAAACTCAAAATTACTAATAAAGTTAGTTGCATGCTTTGTTTTCTTTTTTAAATATTGAGACAGTGACCAGTAAGACAAGCCCATCTTTCGTCGAATAAAATTAAATACATTATTTAACTTTAGTAAATATTCATAAAGTGCTGATCCCACTTTGGCTAACCACCTCGCATTAATGATCACAGCATCAAATTCATCTCCGTGTGTAATCAGTACTTTCCTTCCATCAGCTAATTGATGCGTATCTTCATTTTTGATAGAAATTTCTCCAAAAGAAAAATTTGTAAAATCTTTTAATACCTCATCATGATTTCCTGGAATAAGCACTACCCTAGTTCCATTTTTCGCTTTCTTTAAAACTTTTTGAACCACGTCGTTATGTTCTTGTGGCCAATACATTTTCTTACGCATGCGCCATCCATCAACAATGTCGCCTACTAAAAATAAATATTCTGAATCTGTTTCTTCTAAGAATTCTAAAAGCATTTTGCTTTTACAACCACTGGTTCCTAGATGGGTATCCGAAATCCAAATTGTGCGGTAAAATTTTTTATTACTTTTAAATTTCATTAATTAAAGATTTTTCTTATACATAAAAGTATCATTTTATAATACAATTTATTATTATATGTGTGTATTGTATAAAAATAACAGTATGACGCAGAAAATTTGGTTTAAAAAAAAATCACCCCTTCACGGTTCTGGGTTATTTGCAAAAACGAATATTAAAAAAGGCCAGAAAGTAATCCAATATATTGGTGATAAAGTTACT
>CACBQR010000001.1 GCA_902541435.1 uncultured Alphaproteobacteria bacterium | reverse complement strand
ATACAACCCAGATTTATAGTAGCTGTCTTAGGAATGGAAAGTTATTATGGAAGAAATCAAGGAAAAATAAATTCAATAATTGCAATAACAACTCTTGCATTTGATAGAAGAAGAAGTGATTTTTATAAAAAACAACTATTTGCAGCTCTTGAAATATTAGATAAAAATCTTGTTCCTAATGGAGAATTAAAAGGTAGTTGGGGTGGAGCAGTTGGTATGACACAAATGATCCCTACAACTTTTTTAGAAACTGCATATGACTGGGATGGTGATGGTATTGATATATGGAATAGTTATGCAGATGCTTTTGCTAGTACTGCAAATTATTTAACTTCATTAGATAAAAATCCATGGTCTAATGATAGTACTTGGGGTAGAGAAGTGCTTCCACCAAAAAATATTTCTTCATCTTTTTTTGATTCTATAAAACAAGTCAACCCCAAAGGTTGTGGGGCAGTTAAACGTAGATCAATTCCTAAAACTCTATCCGAATGGTCAAAATTAGGATTTACAAAGATCAATGGAGATCCTTTACCAATAAGAGATGATTTAGAAGCTAGATTAATAATGCCTGATGGGATAGATGGAAGAATGTTCATAGTTTATCCTAATTACAAAAATATTCTTTATTATAATTGTTCATCATATTATGCTGTATCAGTGGGTCTCCTAAGTGATAAAATATCTAATTAGTTTAATTTTTCTTTTATTTATATTTTCTTGTAATGAATTAAATCTAAATAATGTTTCTGATGTTGTAGAAAATAGCACAAATAAAATAGAAAAAATAATTGACAATAAAAAAGAAGATAAAAAAGAAAAAAATCAATTAACCAATAAAAAAACTAAAGATAATATTTTTTATTATGTTGGTGAGCCTTATTTTATTGAAGGTGTTAGTTACATTCCAGAGGAAAATTATAATTATTCGGAAATCGGACTTTCTTCTTTTTATGGTAAGGAATTACACAATATTAAAACTGTAAACAATGATACAAATAAAGTTACAGAGTTACTTGGTAGACATAAAACATTACCTATACCAAGTATGGTCAAAGTAACTAACTTGGATAATGGACTTTCTATAAATGTAAAAATAATAGATAGACATGATGATAATGCAGTTATTATTCAGGTTTCAAGAAAAGTTGCACAACTTCTTGGATTTTATAAATCTAAAATAGCTACTGTAAAAGTAGAAATACTTTCTGATGCTAGTAAACAATGGAAGAGTGTTGCAAATTCATTAAATGAAGAAAATTTTGATGAAACTATCTCCTCTGCACCAACAGATGTTGTATCTATTGAAGAAATTGATGAAAATATGGATACTAATGATGAAGCTGCTACAATTACAGAAGAACCAATTGAACTTAAATCAGAAAAAATAACTGATTTTAAATTGTATTTAAGAGTTACTGGGTTTGAAAACTATGAGAGTATTCGATCAGTATTAGATAATTATGATAATAATCTAAAATATACTTCTGAAAAAAATAATTCCAAATATGACGTGATTATTGGTCCTTTAGAAAATACAGAAGCAAATAATTTGGTTTCATACTTTATCTCAAAAGGTTATAAGGAAAATGAAATTCTTATTGAATAACAAATAAAGGTCATAATTAAGAATTATTAATATTTATGGTAAAAATTTTTAGCTTTTTTTTATATTTTATTATTTCTTTAAAACTTTACGCCATTGATACAAAGGCAGAGCAAGCAGTTGTCATTGATTTTGATACAAATGAAGTTCTTTTTGAAAAAAATTCCAATGCAAAAGTTATACCAGCATCAATGACTAAGATCATGACTGTTTATGTTGCTTTTGATAGAATAAAGAATACCAATTTTGCAATTTCTAATGAATGTAGAGTGTCCCCTAAAGCTTATAAAAAGGGAGGTTCCAGAACATTTTTAGAGATAGATGATAATGTAACAGTTGATGATTTATTAAAAGGTATAATTGTTCAATCTGGTAATGATGCTTCTATAGCTTTAGCAGAATGTTTAGGTGGTACTGAAGAAGATTTTGCTAAACTTATGAACGTTTATGTAGAACGTTTAGGAATGACAAATACAAATTTTGTTAATTCATCTGGCTGGCCTGATGATAATCACTATTCCACTGTTTATGATCTTGGAATTCTTTCAAATGCAATAATTAGAGATTTTCCAGAACTTTATACATATTTCAAAATGGAAGAGTTTACTTATAATGATATTACTCAGCCAAATAGAAATAAACTTTTATATCAAGTTCAAGGAGCAGATGGACTAAAAACAGGTTTTACAAAAGAATCCGGGTGGGGAATAGCTGCTACAGCATTAAGAAATGATAGAAGGATTACAGTTGTTATTAATGGTACCAATAGTTCTAGATCAAGATTAAATGAATCTTCTAATTTAATAAATTGGGCATTTAATCAAACTTCGCAACAAACATTAGTTGAAAAAGATCAATTTATTAAAGAAGTTGATGTATGGCTGGGTAGTGAGAGTAGTATTAATTTAATTAGTGCTCAAAAATTAGTATCAACATTATCATTTGACCAAATTCAATTAATGAATTCTTCTATTACATATACAAAACCAATATCTGCCCCAGTTAAAAAAGGTGATGAATTAGGAAAATTAATTATAAATATAGAGGGAAAGCCAAAAATAGAAGTGCCACTTATTGCTGAAAAAGATGTATCTGAAATCAACCCTTTATTTAAAATTTTTGCCGCTGCAAAATACTTAATTTTTGGAAGAAGTTTGGATGAAATCAAATAAAGGTTTATTCATTACTTTTGAAGGACCTGAAGCTAGCGGAAAGTCATCTCAAATATTGCTTTTATCAAAATATTTAAAAAAAAATAAAATTCCTTTTATTATCACTAGAGAACCTGGAGGTACTAATTTTGCAGAAAAGTTAAGAAAATTAATTTTGGATAATAAATCTACAATTAATAATTTAGAAGAATTGCTTCTTCTTATGGCAGCTAGATCAAATCATATAAATCAAGTAATTATTCCTAATCTTAAAAAAAGAAAGATCGTCATTTCAGATCGATATGCAGATTCATCCTTTGTTTATCAAGGATATGTAAATAAATTTGGAATTAAAAGGTGTCAAAAACTACACAAAGAACTTCTAAACAATTTTTTTCCTGACTATACATTTATTTTTAAAATTAATCCAAAAGAAATAATTCAAAGATTAAAACAGAGGAAGTTTAAAAACAAGTACGATAAATCTAACTTATTATTTCATCAAAAAGTAATTCAAGGATATAAAAAAATAGCAAATCCAAAAAGATATATAACGGTTGATGCTTCTTTATCTAAAGATATAATTCACAAAAATATTATTAAAAAATTAAAGTTATAATTAATGATTGAATTAATAGGTTTTGAAAAAGAGTATAGTGATCTCCTTAAAAGATACAAATCAAATAATCTTCCAAATTCAATTATAATTCATGGATTAAGCGGTATAGGTAAAAGAACTTTTCTAAACAAATTAGTAAAAAATATTATAAATATAGAATTTAAAGATAGTAATTTAGAACATCATTTAAATTTATTTAAAAATAATACACATCCAAATATAAAAATAATTGAAAAAGAGATTGATAGCAAAACTGGAAAAATTAAATCTAATATTACAATTGAACAAATTAGAAGATTAAAAACATTTTTAAATTCAACAACAACAATTCAAAATTCTTCTAAAATAGTTATTGTTGATTCTGCTGATTATTTAAACATTAGTTCTGCAAATAGTATGCTCAAGATCTTAGAAGAACCAAAAGAAAATACATATATTTTTTTAATATCAAACCAAATTTCATTACTTTTGCCAACAATTAGATCAAGATGTTTAAAAATTAAATTTAATACTCATAATTTAACTAATTTTACTGATATTATTAATGATAATATTGATGAAATATCCAATGAAGAAATAAATTTTTACTTTGAATTAACTTATGGATCACCAGGAACTACTATTCTATATTATAACAATGATTTCTTGGATATTTTCCAATTATCAATTAAATGTCTTTTATCAAATGATCTAGATGATCATAAAATAAATTTATCTAATATTTTATCAAAACTTACTAATGATGAATTTAATAATTATTTATCAATGCTTAAATTTATTCTAATTGTTGCTAATAAGCTAAAAGTAAATAGAGATGATAAAAGCTTGATTAATATGCCAAATTATCTAGAGTTAGAGTCTTTGTCGACAAATCTTACCAAAAAAAATCTTATTGATAGATTTGATTATTTAACTAATAACCAAAAAGAATTATTTAGTTTAAATCTTGATAAAAAAATATTTATATTAAATTTTTTAACTCAATAAAATGAATTTTTATATAACTACTCCGATTTACTACACTAATGATATTCCTCATATAGGTCATGCTTATACAAGTATAGCTTGCGATATTATTGCGCGATATAATAAATTATTAGGAAACAATGTATTCTTTTTAACAGGTACAGACGAGCATGGACAAAAAGTAGAAAAAGCTGCTATTAATTCAAACTTAAAACCTAAAGAATTCGTCGATAAACTTTCAGAAAATTTTATTAATTTAATACCTTTTTTAGGATGTGAAATAGATGATTTTATAAGAACTACTGAAGAAAGACATATTAAAGCTTCACAAGAACTTTGGAAGCAATTAGAAAAAAATAATCAAATATATCTTTCAAATTATGAAGGTTGGTACTCAATTAGAGATGAAGCATTTTATTTGGAAAATGAATTAAAAAAGATTGATGGTAAATATGTGACGGATAATGGATCGCCTGTAGAGTGGGTAAAGGAGGAGAGTTATTTTTTTAAACTTTCAGAATGGCAAGATAAGTTAATCGATTATTATGAAAAAAATCCAGAATCAATCTTGCCAAAAACGAGATATAATGAAGTATTAAGTTTCATTAAAGGTGGATTAAAAGATCTGTCTATTTCAAGAACAACTTTTAATTGGGGAGTTCCAGTTCCAAATAATTCTAAGCATGTGATGTATGTTTGGATTGATGCATTATGTAACTACCTAACCGCAATTGGTTATCCAGATACAAATAATAATAATTATAATAAATTTTGGCCCGCAACACATATTGTGGGGAAAGATATATTAAGATTTCATGCAGTTTATTGGCCAGCTTTTTTAATGGCCGCAGGTATCGAGCCACCTAAAAGAATATTTGCACATGGTTGGTGGACTAATGAAGGACAAAAAATTTCTAAATCACTTGGTAATGTCATTGACCCTTATGAAATAATTGATGAATATGGTTTGGATCAAATAAGATTTTTTTTATTTAGAGAAGTACCTTTTGGGAATGATGGAGATTTTTCAAAAAAAGCAATCGCAAATAGAATTAACGCAGATTTATCGAATAATTTTGGTAATTTAGTACAAAGGATTTCATCATTTGCTGTAAAAAATAATGATTCTTTACTAAAAAAAGCAGAAAATTTAACCAATGAAGATAAGGATTTAATTAATATTTTTCAAAATAAATTTGATGAATATTGTAACTTTATGAATAAACAACAAATTGATAGAGCAATTAAATCTGTCTTGGAGTTAATATCTGCCGGTAACGCATATGTTGATACTCAAGCACCATGGACACTAAAAAAAACAAATAAAATTAGAATGGAAGAAGTTTTATTTATAGTTACAAATATAATTATTAAATCTGCTATAATGCTCTATCCAATTATACCAACTAGTTCTAAAAAAATTCTTAATATTTTTAACTATAATATGGACAATAAAAAATTTGAGAACTTCACTAAACTAATAAATCAAAATATAAAAATAAATAATCCAGAACCAATATTTCCAAGAATATTGAATGATTGACTCACATTGTCATTTAAATTTTAAAAAATTATCAGAAAATTTTGAGAATATAATTAATAACTCCAAAAAAAATAATATTAGCTCAATATTATCAATCAATACCAATCCTAAAGATTTTCAGGATCATTTAAATTTAATAAAAAATTATAATTCTATTTATCTTTCATATGGACTTCATCCAAGTGATGTTCAATCAATGAACCAAATTGAATTACAAAACTTTGATCAATACTGTAATAACGAAAAAGTAATAGGAATAGGCGAAACAGGTATTGACTTGTATCGCAGTGATCAATTTCTTAAAGAACAAACACAAGTATTTGAAACCCATATTGAAGCTTCAATAAAACATTCATTACCAATTATTATTCATCAAAGAAATTCTGAAAAAGAAATTGTAGATATTTTAAAAAATTATCAATCAAATAATTTAAAACTAATTTTTCACTGTTTCACTGGTTCAAATCAACTATTAAATTTTTGTTTAGAGAATAACTACTACATTTCTATTTCTGGAATAATAACATTTAAAAATGCATCAAATTTAAGAGATATAATAAAGAATGCTCCTTTAAATTCTATACTTATAGAAACTGATAGTCCTTTTTTAGCACCCGAACCAATGAGAGGTAAAGTTAATGAGCCATCTTTTGTAAAATACACAGCTGAATATTTGGCAAATTTTTTTAAATTATCCTTAGAAGAATTCGAAAAAATCACTGATAATAATTTTTTTAATTTGTTTACGAAAGCTAAAAGAGATAATTATCTGTAATGAAAATAACAATTTTAGGCTGTGGAGGATCTTTTGGTTCACCTTTAGCATGGAATAGACATGGTAACATTGATCTAAATAATAAAAGAAATTTTAGGACTAGATCATCAGTCCTAATAGAAGATAATAATAACAATATATTAATTGATACAAGTCCAGATTTACGACAGCAACTCTATAATATTCAATGCACAAATATAGATGCAGTTTTATACACACACGAACACTCAGATCATACATCAGGTTTACCTGATATGCGTGCAATGTCTCTAATAAATCAAAAAATTATACCTGCTTTCATGCCAAAAGAAATGAAATCTAAAATGGAAATTTTTTATAAATATATATTTAAAGGTGAAAAAGATTACTTACCATTTATGAAAATTGAAAACTTAGAAAACAATTTTTCCATTAATGGAACTAACATTGAAACATTTAAACACAATCATGGATCTATAGATGTTCAAACTTACAAATTTGGAAAATTTGCTTATTCTACTGATTTAAAAAAATTTTATAATGAAGATATTGATAAATTAAAAAATTTAGACTTATGGATTGTGGGTTTATTAAGAGAAGATCCTCATCCAGCACATGCAGGATTTGAACAAGTTATGGAATTTATAAATTATATTAAACCAAAAAAAACAGTGTTTACTCATATGACAGCACTTCTTGATGAAAAACAGCTCAAAGATAAATGTCCACCAAACGTTGTGCCTGGATATGATGGTATGACTATTAATATATGAGATTGGACACTATTGGTTTCATAGGGATTGGAAATGTTGGTTCAAACCTTGCAAATAATTTATTAAAATCAAATAATAATGTATTTGTTTATGACAAAAATGACAAATCATATTCAAGATTAAAAAAATTAAAAAACGAGCCTTGTCAAACTTTAAAAGAATTAACCGAAAAGAGTGATATTATAATAACTTGTTTACCTTCGCCAAAATCGGTTAGCAAAGTTTTAAAAACCATATTAAAATATTTAACTAAAAAACATATCTGGATTGAGATGAGCACTACAGATAAAAATGACATGATTAGCTTATCCAAAAAAGTAATTTCTAAAGGTGGAAGAGTATTAGAATGTCCAATTACTGGAGGAGAGCATAGAGCTAAATCAGGAAATATATCTATTTTAGCTGCTGGCAAAAAATCAACTTTCAAAAAATGTTTCCCAATTTTATCATTGCTTGGTCATGAAATTTTATACTGTGGCAAAATTGGAAATGCCTCAATATTAAAAGTAATTACAAATTATTTAGCATCATTACATTTAGTAGGTATAGGTGAGGCTTTAAGTGTTGCAAAAAAAAATAAAATTGATTTAGGTTTAACGTATAAAGCTATAAAAATAAGCTCTGGAAATAGTTTTGTTAATGAAACTGAAACTAAGGTTATACTTGGAGGCAGTTATGATGTTGGATTTACAATGGATCTAGTCAATAAAGATATAAATCTTTTTAATAAACTTGGAAAAAATATAAAATTAGAACTGGGGAATTATCTAAGTAAAAAATTTAAACTTGGAATGAAAAATTTAGGTGAAAGATCATTTAGTACTAGTATTATTAAATTAATTGAAAAAGATGCAAAAATTAAATTAAGAGCAAAAAATTTCCCAAAACAATTAATTGATAAACAAAAAAAACAAAAAGGTGTAGAAGTATAATATGTCAGATAAAAAATTATTACCTGCTGATTTAGATCCAAGAAATCCAAGTTATGCTTACAAAAATAAATTTAATGAACATGTAGAAAATACTGACCAATTCAATAACTATGTAAAGTCTACTGAAGTTAAAAAAGTTTTTTCTGGAATGTTATGGGGAGAAGGACCGGCTTATATTCCTCATTTAGATACATTAGTCTGGAGCGATATACCAAATAATAGGATGTTAAAGTTATCAAATAGTTCAATTACTGAATATAAAAATCCCTCAAATTATTGTAATGGAAATACTATTGATAAAGAAGAGAATGTAATTTCTTGTTCGCATGGAGGTAGATGCATTTATAAAACTAACGATAATTTAGAAGTGGAAATTTTAGTTGATAGTTATAATGGTAAGAAACTTAACTCTCCAAACGATCTATTTGTGAAATCGGATAATACAATTTGGTTTACAGATCCACCTTATGGTATTTTATCGGATTACGAGGGATATCCTGGCGAACAAGAATATGGTGGCTGTAATGTGTTTTCTTTTGAACCTAAATCAAAAACTTTAAAAGTTATGATAGACGATCTTGATAGACCTAATGGTATTGCCATATCTCCTAACGAAAAAAAATTATATGTTGCTGATACAGGAGAAAATATCAAACATTTGTATGTTTATGATATGATTGATGGATTACCTATGAATAGAAAATTAGTTTATGATTTTAAACCTTTTTTTTCCGATGGTTTTAGGTGTGATAAAGATGGAAATGTTTGGACTAGTGCTGGAAAAGCAGTTAAATGTTTTAATACTCAAAATGAATTAATTGGACAACTTATAGTTCCAGAACTAGTATCAAATTTAGAATTTGGAGGAGTGGAAGGAAATATTTTGTACATAACAGCCACAACTAGTTTATATTCTATTGAATTAAATCAACAAGGTGCAAGATTTTATGAATAAACCTCTATATTCAGGAAAGTGTGAGCCATGTAATGGTAATACTCCTAAATTAGATTTTCAAGAAATTAGTAAATTTTTATCTGAACTTAATGAATGGTCAGTTAATGATAATCAAGAAATGATTTTCAAAAAATATAAATTTAGCAATTTTAATAAAGCTATATCATTTGCAAATAAAGTTGGAGAAATTGCCGAAAAAGAAGGCCACCATCCTGATATATCTATTGGTTGGGGATATTGCTTAGTAATGGTCCATACACATGCTATAAATGGATTATCAATAAATGATTTTATTTTAGCAGCAAAAATAGATAATATTAAAAATAATGAAACATAGAGAGCAATTTAATAATTACAGTAAGTCCATTTTTAATTTGCTATTAAATACTGATGACAAATTATTTAAAAAATCAATTAATTTGATAAAAAAAACACAAAAACAAAAAGGAAAAGTTTATATAGTTGGTAATGGCGGTAGCTCTTCAATAGCTAGTCACGTTAGTGTAGACTTTGCAAAAGTAGCTAGAGTTAATTCATCTACTTTTAATAATGCAAATTTAATAACATGTTTTGCAAATGATTATGGTTATGAAAATTGGGTAGTAGAAGCAATAAAAGCTTACCTAAATAAAAATGATATGATGATCTTAATTAGTAGTAGTGGAACTTCAAAAAACATTGTTAATGCAGCAAAATATTGTAAAAAAAATTCAATTCAATTGATTACCTTGAGTGGTTTCAAAAAAAATAACCCACTATCAAAATATGGAAATGTTAATTTTCATATAAATTCTGATCAATATAATTTTATTGAAATGTCTCATCATATTATTTTAGTTTATCTTGTTGATATATTTGCTAAAAATAAAATTATTTCTTAATTTTAATTAGTGTATAAAAAAAAAATTTTCATTTGTGGTATAAGCACTGAATGTTGTTCATATTCAACATTAATACAAGACGAAAATGATTTTGAAATTATAAGTGGTAAAAAACTTTTAAAATATATAGATTTTAATTATTCTAAATATAAGAATGTTACTTTTATATCTAGTAAATTTTATCGTAGTTTACCCGGGGGGCCAGTAGATAAAAAATTTTTTTTAAAAACAATTCAAAATATTTTAAATGATTTAAAAAAAATTAAATCAATAGACGGTATTTTATTTTTAATGCATGGCGCAATGTATGTTAAGGGTATAAATGATCCTGAAGGTTTTTTTATTAAAAAAATTCGCTCTAAAGTATCTAAAGACTGTAAAATATCTTTATCTTATGATCTTCACGGACAGATGACTGATGCAATTATAAAAAATATTGATTATTTTGCAGCTTATAAAACAGCCCCACACGTTGATGTTAAGCAAACTTATTCAAGGTCATTGAAAATGTTAATAGATGGAATATTAAAAAATAAAAAAAATCATATTATTTGGGAAAAAATACCAGTTTTAGTTTCAGGTGAAATGTCATCTACAATAGTTGAACCATGTAAAAAAATTTATAAAAATCTAAATATTTTTAATAAATTGAATGGGATTAATGATTGTAATTTACTTATAGGATATGTTTGGGCTGATACTAAGAGGGCAACAGCTTCTGCAATTGTAAATTGTACAGATGTTAATATCGGTAAAAATGTTTGTAAGAAAATAGCACTTAGTTATTGGAATAATAGGTTTAATTTAGTTTATGATATGAAATCTTATAATTTAAATAAGATTTTTAATGTAGTTAATAAAAAAAGATTTACAATTTTAGCCGATAGCGGAGACAATCCAACAGCTGGAGGAGTAGGTAGTAGAATTGATGTATTAGAGCACGTATTTAAAAACAAGATAGAGAACACACTATTTGCAGGAATTTATAATGAAGAAATTTTTAGACAACTAAAAAATAAAAAAAATAAAATTGTCATAAAAGATAGTATCTCAAAAAAGGAAATTTCTATTTCGATTGATAAATTTTATCTAAAAAATGATAATGCGATTGTAATCTCAAATAATAATACAGTAATTTTTACTAAATACAGAAAACCTTTTCATTATCTGAGTGATTTAAGGGAATTAAATATAAATTTAAAAAAATATAAAATATTGATTGTAAAATCAGGATATCTTTCACCAGAACTTAAAAAACTTAAAGCTGATAATTTTATGATTTTAACAGATGGATTTGTTACACAAGATTTTAAAAGAATTAAAAATTTATTTAGGGAAAAACCAATTTATCCTTTTCAAAAAAATTTTAGATACAAAATATCTATTTAATTAAGTACCACAGAAAGTTTCAAATACTTTTTCACTTTCAAGAGGTGGGGTAATATATTTTTTATTTCCTATTTTCTCATAAGGATTTTTTAGTAATTTTTCAAATTCATATAATTGACTGTAATTATTGTTGTACACTTCATTAATTATTTCTTCAATAATATGATTCCTAGGTATAATTTGAGGATTAACATTTTTAAATTTTCTTATTTTATTATTTTTATATTTTTCTTCCCAATTTTTAAAAATATTTTTATCAAGAGTATTATTTTCTAAATCTAAAAATGTATTTGTATAATCAAGTTTATAAATATGCATCAAATCTAAAAATTCTTTAACAATTTCTTCATTATTATTATTAGTATCTAAATTTAATTTCATAGACATCATTATTAACCAAGATTGATCAAACAATGTTTTATATTTATTTAATATATCTTCGATTTTTTTAATTGCTTTTTTTTCATTTGAATCAATTAAATGAAGAAAAGTTTCAGCAAATCTTGCTAAATTCCACAACGTTATTTTTGATTGATTTTCAAAAGAATATCTTCCCATTTTATCAATTGAGCTAAAAACTTTTTTTGGATTATATTCATCCAAATATGCTGCTGGACCATAATCTATAGTTTCACCAGATAAAGACATATTATCGGTATTCATAACACCATGAATAAAACCAACTCTCATCCAATCTACGACTAACTTAATTTGTAAATCACAGATTGTCTCATAAAATTTTAAATATTTATCATTATTATTATCTATATCAGGATAAAGCCTTGAAATTGTATAAGATATAAAGTTTTGAAATTCCTCTCTATTTTTTAAAAGGCTTCCAAATTGAAAAGTTCCCACTCTAATATGCGAATTCGCAACTCTAATTAAAATTGCACCAGGCTCTAATCTATCACGCAATACATTTTCACCTGTAGTAATAACAGCCAGTGCTCTGGTTGATGATATGCCAAGATTATGCATAGCTTCACTCAATATGTATTCCCTTATCATTGGACCTAATGCAGCCTTTCCGTCTCCATTTCTAGAGTAGGGTGTCTGTCCTGATCCTTTTAACTGTATGTCTACCCTTTGTTTATTATTAGTAATATGTTCACCAATAATTACAGCTCTACCATCGCCTAAAATTGTAAAATTTCCAAATTGATGACCGGCATAAGCTTGAGAAAAGTAATTTTTATTTAATTTATTTTTTCCCAAAAGAATATTACACTTTTCATCATCATCATATTTACTAAAATCTAAATTTAAGTCCCTTGCAAGATCACTATTAAACAAAACTAATTTTTTATTACTAAAGTTTTCAGGATTAACTTTACTATAAAAAATACTAGGTAGTTTCGTATAACTATCTTGAAAATTCCAAACCATATTGAATAAATATATATAAATTTTTTAAATTTAACATCTACAACTTTAGTATATAAGTATTAAGTCAGTAATGAATACCATAATTGATATAGTTAATCAGTCAAAACATCCAATAGATAGCGATGAATATATACAATATTGCAAAGATGAAATTAAAAAAAAATCTATACTAATATTAAATGATTTTTTAACAAAAGACTGCTTAAGTAAATTAATTACTGAAGCACATGGATTACGAGATCAAGCTTTCTATTGTTCTCAAAATCATACTATCTTACTTAATAAACAAAATAAATTAAGTGACTTAAATGATCCTTTAAATAGAGAGATCGTTAGTGATAAAGGTTGTGTACCTCATGATCTGTTAAATCAGCAATCAAAATTAAATATTTTATATCAATCAAATATTTTTAAAAATTTTTTAAAAGGTGTCTTAAATTTAAAAGATATTTATCCATACAGTGATACCTTATCTTCTATAAATTATAATTATTATCAAAAATCACAACAGTTAGGATGGCATTTTGATAATGCATCATTTGCTATCACTTTAATGATACAATCATCAGATAAAGGTGGTGAATTTGAATATGTTAGTAAAGGTAGAAATTTTTCAGAAAACTATATCGATAAATCATATATTAAAGATATTTTAGATAGAAAAATTTTACCACAAAAAGCAGATGTTGATGCCGGTACTCTTATATTATTTTATGGTAGAAATTATTTGCATCGTGTAACACCGGTAGAGTCTGAAAAACCAAGAATATTAGTAACACTTAATTATAATGAAGAAGAGGGCGCAATGCTTTCAGAAAATGCAAGATTAACATTTTTTGGTAGAATTAACTAATTATGATTAAAGTAAAATAATTGTTTTCCATTTACTCGATAATTATTAATCAATTTTTTAGCTTCTTCTGATGTAATCCAATCAATATATTTTTTAGCTTCTTCAATATTTAAATTATTATTTATCTTATTGCTTACTAAAATTATCCCATATTGATTAAATAATGGTGGTAAATTTTCACAGACAATTTGTAGATTTTCTTTTTTATTAAAAGCTATCCAAGTGCTACGATCACTAAGAGTGTACGCATTCTTTTGATTAGCTATTAATAATGTTGAGCCCATTCCCTGACCAACACTGAGATACCAATTTTCTTTAAATGGTATTTTTATATTTGCTAGTTCCCAAAGCTCTTTTTCCTTTTTGTGTGTTCCACTCATATCACCTCTTGATACAAATGATAATTTCGATTTTTTAATTTCAATCATTTTATTTTCAATTGAAGAGCATGTTTTGTTATCTTTTTTTGGTCCTATCAAGACAAAATCATTATACATCAAATCATATCTTAGGGTGCCATATCCCTTATTCATAAATTCTAGCTCTGATTTTTTATGATGAACTAATAAAATTTCTACATTTCCATCCATTGCAACTTTAATTGCTTGTCCTGTTCCAAGAGATAATGCTCTGACTTTTATTTTATATTTTTTTTCAAATTCTTTGTTAATATATTCTAATAAACCCGTATCGTGTGTAGAAGTTGTGCTTGCTATGGTTATATGTTTATCATTAGCTAGAGCATTCTTAATCAAGAATATTAAAATAAATATAAGTAAAACTCTAATCATAAAACTTGATACATCTTATAGTATTTACTAAATATATTTATATATTTTGAAAGGATAGTTATGAAAATTATTAAAGTTTTAGAAAAAACTGAATTAGTAATAGTCGATTTAGAGGTAAATTTAGGTAAAGAAAAAAGAAATGGTTTAACATTATGTGTTAAATATAATGGTGATTATTATCCATTAAATACTGCACATGATGGAAGGCCAATTTTAATGAATAAAGATAATATAATTAAAAATTAAAATTCAATTTTTTAATTATAAACATAAAAATAGCATAAGCTATTGCAGTGCTAATTATTGAAAATATCAGAGAGAAAACAAAGTTTTGTTTAAATTTTAAAAGTATTGGTAAAACAATAAAAAATACTATTGAAGGTAAAGTCATAACAATTGTGCTATAAGAGAGATCTATAACTTTTTGATAGTCTTTTGTATCCCAATACAACCAAACAAATGCCAATAGTGAAGTCAATGGTAAAGAAACAATAATTGCAGCAGTCCAAGTATATTTTTTAGCTATTTCTGAAACAGCAACAATAATAATTGCACTGATTAGTGTTTTAAGAATTATGTACATTTTTACTCACATTGGTTCGAGTTGCTATATAAACACCAAAAGTACAAATTAACAACCCTATAATATCTATTAATAATAATTTTTCACCTAATACAAACCAAGCCATCACAGCTGTAGTTGGAGGTACTAGAAAGAAGAGACTTGATGTTTTAGAAGCTGTTCCATTTTTTATCAAGAACATTAGAATTGCGTAAGCTCCAAAGGATACCATAATAATTTGCCAAGAAATTGATAAAATAAAACGTTTATCAAAATTAATAAATGATATTTCAAAAAAAAGTGAAATTATAAATAAAAATATTCCAGCACTTAATGCTTGATAAAAATTATTAACTGAAAGACTGATTTCATGAGTAAATTTTTTTTGCCAAATAGTAGCTGAAGTTGCTCCTAAAAGTGCAGCAATAGAAGCAATAACACCTATTGTTGGGATTTCTGTTCCAATATCATAACCTATAACTAATATAGTGCCTAAAAAACCAAAAAATATTCCTATCCATTGCTTAACAGTAACTTTTTCTTTTAAAATAGGTCCACTTAGAATATTTGTTAAAATAGGTTGAAGGCATACAATTAACGCAGATAATGTTGCAGTAAGTCCCATAGAATAAGAAAAAAATACTCCACCTAAATAAAATCCATGAAAAAGAATTCCAGTAATCATAGCTTGAAAGATTAAATTTCGATTTATTCTTATTCTTTCCCTAAAAATAATAGAAAAAATTAAAAAAAATACACTTACAATACAAAACCTAAAACATAGTGCTGCAAAAGGGCTTGCTGATTGCACAATAAATTGACCACTTATAAAAGCACTACTCCAAAAAAAGATAAATAGATATGAAAGATATAGGTTCATTATAAATAATAATTCTATTGTTTATTTATAAATGTTATGAAAATTTATTCATAGAATAAAATGCTTAACAATAAAATCAATTTTTTTTGCCCAAATTGTAGTTCAGATAAATATATTGGTAAAACTACTATAGGAAAAAACTATAAAGATGAACCATATAAAAATGTAACATCTGAAATACAATGCGCTAAGTGTTTTATGGATATTCCATCAATTATTTCAGAAAATATTTCTCCTGATAAGCAAAATGAAATGTCCAAACTTTGGAATGAAATATATAAACCATCACATAAAGAAAATGCTGCACAATGTTCAAAATGTTTTAGGTATTATTGGGAAATAGAAAAATATTTATCTGAAAATAATATTTCTGCAAAAGATATTTTCTATCAAACTTATAATCCTAAAAAATCAATTGGAGATTTAATTTGTAAGATTTGTGATCCATCATCTTTTAAATAAAATTAATGTTAGCATATATTCTTAATATATCAGGTTGGCTGTTATTACCTTTCATGGATGGTATTGCAAAATATCTATCTTCAGAAATACATTTCATACAAGTTGTTTGGGGTAGATATTTTTTTATGCTTTTAGTCAGTTTTCCACTAGCATTTATATTTTTTAGAAAAGAAATTAGTTTTCCTAAAACAATTTCAGTACAGCTATTTAGAAGTTTTTTTTTATTTTTATCTACCGTTTTTTTCTTTTATGCAATTTCAGTTATAACTTTAGCAGAAGCTTTAACGCTTGCATTTATCTCTCCAATAATAGTGACAATATTATCAATTTTTTATTTAAAAGAAAAAGTTGGAATTCATCGATGGGCTGCAGTTTTGATTGGGTTTTTTGGTGTTATGATTATTATAAGACCAGGTTTTATAGAAATTAATTTCGCATCTTTCTCAGCTATTGCAGCAGGAATTTCATACGCTTTTTACATAATTTATACTCGAAAATTATCTTTTACAGATAGTGCTGTTGTTACTTTGCTTTTTACAGGTATCGTAGGTTGTATTTTTATATCTCTTATTGTTCCTTTTTACTGGATAAATTTAGATTTAAGACAATTATTATTACTTATCTTATTAGCTTTAATTGGAACTTTAGGACATTTTTTAATAATTCTTTCTTTAAGACTTGGAGAAGCTTCTAAACTAGCTCCTTTGGGTTATTTTGAGATCTCCACAAATATACTTGTTGGATATGCTTTCTTCGGTGATTTGCCCGATATTTGGATTTATTTAGGATTATCTTTGATTGTTTTTAGCGGTATTTATATTTTTATTAGAGAAAGAAAAGAGATTAAAAAAACTAGTTAGTATCTCTAGTTGTTTGATAAATAAATATTGTAACAGATCCAAGCAGTAGGGCTCCTCCTATAATTGTATTTAGAGGAGGTATTTCATTTATAACAAACCAAACCCAAGCAGTACCTAAAACACTTTCTAATAAAAATATTAGTGCTACTTCGTGTGCTGGAGTAAATTTAGGAGAAATTGTCAAAATCATAAATGGAATAGGTAGTATTAATAAGCACATTATAAAAAGAAATAAAATTTGATCATTATTTAAATTAAAGTTTATTCCAAAAGGTAGAGCGTAAAGAGCTGATATTAAACATCCTAATAAACACGCAGGTACCAAATCTTTATTTTTAAATAATCTAACAAGAACCATACTAAAACCCATTCCTATTGCTACAATTAGAGCCATAATATCTCCGTATAATCCTGTAGATGTAAAACTTCCTATTCCAATGATTATCATTGCAAGCATAGCAATTAAAATAACTATCCATGTAAAAAGACTTGGTATTTCTTTAAGTATAAAAACTGAAAATAATGCAGCAAAAATGGGAGCTGATGCAATCAGAACCAATGTATTAGCTACTGCAGTATTTTGAATTGAATACACAAAACAAATATGCGTTATAGCATAGAGAATAGCGTAGATTATACCTGGCACTCCAATTAGATAAAATGATTTAAGAAAAGATCTTTTGTAAGTATAAATGAGAAATATTAATATCGTAACAATTGGTAAAGCGCTTCTATAAAATATTAAACTAAAATCATCTAAATTTACTAATCTAATAAATAAACTATCAGGGCTAAGAATTAAAACCCCAACAAATGATAGTAAAAGACCCTTATTTCTTGTTTTCATAAATATTTGAAAATTAAAAGATTATTAATATATCTATCAGTATCGTTCTTTAATTCACACTTGTTTTTATGAAAAAATTACTTTTTTTTATGTTTTATTTTTTTATCACTAAATACTCACGCCTTAGATTCAAATAAATTAATAAACCTTGAAGATTTAAATATACTTTTTGATCTTAAAAAGAATGATTGGAATGAAAATGTTCTTTTCCTGATAAAAAAAAATTCATTTTCTAAATTAGATAGTGACTCAGATGTATTTTTTTTAAAATCAATATTTAATGATGGAGAAATAATTACAATGCCAATTTTTTCTAAGGATATTGTTGAAAAAATTATATTTGAATATATTTTTTTAGATCATAATAAAGAAAATTTAGAAATTATAAATAATCATTTTAATTCGTTTAAAAATTTTTGTTTTGAATATCTCTTTAAAGACAAGTCAATACTGGTAGTTATTTTAAAATGTAATTAATCGAAAACCATTGATGTAGCTTTAAAAATTAAACTATGTCTTTTAGCTAACTCTAATTTATCATTTGAATATCCACCACCTATTACTGTCGCAATAGGAATTGATTTATTTTTAAAAAATTCTAACACTGTAATATCTCTTTTTAATAGTCCTTCAGTTGTTATTTTTAAATTTCCTAATTTATCATTTTTATGAATATCAACTCCTGTATCAAAAATTACTAGTTCAGGGTTAAAATTTTTTAAACAACTATTAAGTGTTTGATTTAATATTTCTAAATACTCATAATCTTCTAAATTATCATCTAATTCAACATCCATATCACTTTTTGATTTTCTAAAGGGAAAATTATTTTTACAATGAATAGAACATGTAAAAATTTTATCATTATCCTTAAGAATTGAAGCCGTACCATCTCCTTGATGCACATCAGTGTCAAAAATTAATATTTTTTTTACTTTATGCGCTCTTATTAAATGTAATGAAGCATAAGCCATATCGTTAAAAACACAATATCCTGATCCGAAATCTCTATGACTATGGTGTGTGCCACCTGCTAAATGATTTGCTATACCATTATTAATTGCTTCTTTGCATGTTAATAGTGTTCCATTAACTGCTAAAAAGGAACGATTAGAAAGTTTTTCTGACCATTTAAAACCCAATCTTCTTATTTCTTTATCAGATAAAGTACCATTTTTAATTTTTAATACGTAATCTAAATCATGGCATATAGAAACCTCATCAACACTTGCTTTTTGAGGACTTAGAATGTTTGCACGATGATAAAAATCTAAATTTTTTAATTCATTATACAAATCTGAAAACTTACTGGCAGTAAATTTATGATTTTCAGGCAGAGAAATGTCATAATCTTCATGTGTTACCCAACTGATTTTTTTCATAAATTTGCCTCTTTTTAACTCAATTTATGCCTAAATTATTTTGTACATAGATTATGTGGCACTAATCTACCAATATATATTTAGTGAGTAAATGTATTCTATCCATAAAGAATTAGTGCCACAACCAATATGGAATTTGTTTTAATATTTGATTTATTAATTATTTGTTTAATTGGTTTATTTATTGTCAATTTTTATTGAATAAATAATCAATTTAAATAATATTTTGAGTATGAAAGATTTTTATAATCGAAATGGCTATTTTTCACCATTAAAAATTTATAATGCAAAAGAAGCAAATTTTTTTAGAAATAAATTAGAAGACTCAGAAAAAAAACTAGGTAAACTTCATTATATTGTGAAAACTTATACAATAATGAAATGGGTGTATGAAATCGCAACTAATAAAATATTGCTTGATTTTGTCGAAGAAATAATTGGTAAAAATATATTATTATATAATGCAACTTTTATAATAAAAGAACCAAACACAAAAACACATGTAAGTTGGCATCAAGATCTTACCTATTGGGGTTTTGATAATAATGAAAATCAAGTTAGTGCATGGCTTGCTTTATCAAAAGCTAATGATCAAAGTGGGTGTATGCAAATGATACCAGGCTCTCATAAAAATGGTTTTTTTGAACATCATTCAACTGAAGATAAAAATAATGTTTTATCTAGAGGTCAAACTGTAAAAGATGTTGATATAAATAATGCAGTATCATGTCCACTAGAACCTGGGGAAGTTTCTTTTCATCATGGTCTAACATTACATGCATCCCAACCAAACTCTAGTAATGACCGAAGAATAGGTTTAAATTTTCAATTTATTTCTACTGATATGAAGCAATTAAAAAGTAAAAATGATAGTGCTATTTGCGTCAGGGGGGAAGATATGTATAATAATTTTAAAATAGATAAGGTAGCAAAAGATGACTTTGATCATGAAGCCTATCAACATCTGTTAGTATTAAATAATCATTATAATGAAACAATAAGAAAAAATTAATATTTACTAAACACAATTAATATCTGGAGCAATTTTAGGTTATTTATTTTTTGCTGATATTCCAGATATTTATGAAATTATAGGATCATTAATTATTGTTGGTAGTGGAATTTATATAATAATTAGAGAGACAAAAATAGGATTTAGACTATATATTAAAGAAGATTCAAGATTTCGTGACCAATTTAATAGATGTCACTTATTTAATAAGTTGTAAATTCTGCTAAGTTTTTTTTAATTTTATGCAATGAATTAGGAATAAAAAAAGATGCAATTAATGAAAGAAATGCAAAAAAAGATCCAATAAGAAATACTAATGAGTGAGAGTTAATCCAGATAAATCCTAAAATCACAGGTATAAATACAGCCGCAATGTGATTTATAGTAAATGAAACTCCAGCAGTGCTTGAAATATCTTTCGGATCAGCTATTTTTTGAAAATATGTATTGATTGCTATAGCTAAAGCAAAAAACATATGATCAATAATATACAAACCAGCTGCAACATACGCATTTGTAACAAATGCATATGATGTAAATACTATAACAAGGCCTATATACTCAAATATAAGACACTTTTTTTCACCAAAAATGTTTATTAATTTTCCAATTCGTTCCGCAAAAAACCAATTAAAAATATAATTAACTAAAAATAATAAAGTAACTTGTGATGCTGAATAACCAAATTTTTCAACCATTAAAAAGGCTGCAAAAACAACAAAAATTTGTCTTCTCGCCCCTGATAAAAAAATTAGAATGTAGTAAAGAGAATATTCTTTTTTAAGTATTATTTTTTTGTGTTGCTTATTTTTAATTTCAAAAAAGGGAAAATAAATAAAAAGGTACAAAGATATAAAAATACATATTAATCCTGCAATTAAAAAAATAAATTTATAATCTAAGTTAAAGATTTCTAATAAACTCCAAATAATACAATATAAAATTAAAGATGTAATTGAGCTAACAGCTATTAACTTTCCCAAAACGGGGGGAGCCTCCTCTTTAGATAGCCACTGCAGACTTAAAGAATTTTTTGCTGTTTCACAATAGTGAAAGCCAGTACTCATAATTATTGTTGTAAAGTACAAACCATATATAGTTGGTAAAAAGCCAGTTATTGCAACACCGAAACCAGTTAACGCTAACGAAAAAATAGCAAAATATTGTTCCTTAAAATAAAATAATAAAAAAATAATAGTAAAAGCTAAAAAACCAGGTATCTCTCTTATACTTTGCAGTATACCAATCTCTACTCCAGTAAAGTTAGCTCTTTCAACGGAAAAATTATTTAACAAAACCATCC
Organism: uncultured Alphaproteobacteria bacterium; assembly: GCA_902541435.1. Taxonomy (GTDB): domain Bacteria; phylum Pseudomonadota; class Alphaproteobacteria; order HIMB59; genus CACPNW01. The sequence goes on along the minus strand of CACBQR010000001.1, from coordinate 150,521 downwards.
AAGTGCTAAAAGCGATAGGCATAGCGATTGATGACAAAATTAACAAATTGATCGGAGAATTATTATTAATTGGTAGTTTCATTTAATAATTTTAGTTTAATTTATAAATCAATTTATTCATATAAAATAAAATGAACGAATACTTTAAAGATGTTTATTTAAGAGGCTTTATTAGCGCTTGTATATCGATATTTGTTCCTTTATTTATTTGGGGTAACACCATTGCCCATTTACCATATTTTATCAATAAAATTGAAATGGCTAGCACGTCATTGGGTTTTTTCTTTATGCTATTTTCAGCAATTCAAATTATTTTTAGTCAATTTGCTGGTAGAATTATAATACCAAAAATAGGTTCAAAAAATACTTTATCATTAGGAATTTTAATATTCTCCATATTTCCAATTATTATAATTTTTTCACAAAATTCGTTTCATTTTATATTAGCATCAATTCCTTGTGGTTTTGGTGTAGGATTATTTTATACAACATGCACAGCAGTAACTGGAATAGCTGAAAGGGAGACAAGAAAAATCTTACAACCTCTATGGGGTGGATTTTTAAGTTTTGGATTTTTATGTGGAGCAATATTTTCATCTATTTGGCAATATTACAATATCGATACCTCTTATTTATTTTTTTTACTTTCTTTATTTGGAATACTAGGTTTCTTTCTTATTCGCATATATGCTTTTCCTAAAAATAAAGATAATATTGATAAATCAGAAAAATTTAAATTACCTGAAGTTAAAATATTAATTTTTGGAATTTATTTATTTATATTTTATGCTTCAGTTGGAATAGTAGGTGATTGGTCAGCAGTTTGGTTTGAAAAAGAATTAAAGACAACAGTATTTTTTGCAACTTTGGCCGTTGTTGCTTGGGGTAGTGGAGAGTCATTAGGAAGATTTTCAGGATCATTTTTAATAAAATTGATCAATGAAAAATTTGTTGGAGGATATTTGGGTTTAATAGGATGTATTATTTTTTTTATTTCTATTTTAACATTTAATCCTTATATTATTTTAATTGGAATATTCATTATAGGAATTTGCTCATCTAATTTCTATCCTGTTGTTATAAGGTATGCCCTAAGGCAAACAAAACAAAATATAAATACTACTGCAGCTAATTTAAGTACTTTAGCAATGGGCGGTTTTTTAATCGGACCTGCGTTGGTTGGTTTTTCAGCAGATTATTTTGGATTAACATTTAATGTGCAACTTTTATGTTTTATCTGGTTTATTAATACAGCATTATTCCTAGTTACTGTTAGAAATCAGTAAATTTAATTTCCCACAAAACTTAAAATTATTTTTCTTTGGTATTTACTATACCTATGTTCAATTAAATATATTCCTTGCCAGATACCTAATTGCATTTCTTTATTGTTTATAGGAATTGTTAATGAGGTATGAGTAAGCATAGATTTTATGTGAGCAGGCATATCATCATCTCCTTCAAAACCGTGTTTATATAATGAAGAATCTTCAGGAACTATTTTTTGAAAAAAAGAATTAATATCAACTAAAACATCGGGGCTAGCATTTTCCATGATTGTTAATGAGGCAGAAGTGTGTTGTATAAATAAATTTAGCTGACCTTTAATTATATTATTTTTTACAATCCAATCATGAATATTATTTGTAATTTCATACATTCCCTGTCCATTATTAGAAATTATCAATTCATCTTGTAGATTTAACATTTTCTAATCTTAAAATGAAGTCGTGGCACCTACAAGGAGAATTATAATGAAAATTAATGTTATGAAAAAAAGAACTATTCTTTTGAAAAGTGCCACAATTTTTCAAATATAATCAAATTTTGTTTTAATATAGATATAAATAAGGAAAAATTGTGTTATGATTATTCTAATTCTTTTTAGGTAGGAATATTATTTGTTAAACAATAATCAATTTGCAATTTTTTTAATTATTATATCAATTATTTTTGGTACTCTTATGGGTACATTTATAAAATTAGCTCAAGAAGAATTAAATGTATTTACAACTGGTTTTTTACGTTTTTTCTTTGGATTTTTAATCATCACCCCTTACATTCTAAAAACAAAATTTGAAGTATTTAGTACAAAAAATTTAAAAATTCATATTTTACGGTCAGCACTAAACTTACCTGCAATGCTACTTGGTTTTGCAGCTTTAGCTATGCTTCCATTAGAGAAAATGACAGCCATTCATTTTATAGTTCCTATCATTGTTACAATCTTAGCTGTGATATTTTTAAAAGAAAAAATCTATTTATATAGGTCAATTGCATTAGTGATGGGTTTTCTAGGAATGTTAATAATATTGCGACCCGGTATTATAGATATTTCTATTGGAATATATATGGCGCTTATTTCATCGCTAATTTGGTCAGTAGTTATAATTTTAACTAAAAAAGTATCTAAGGATGATAGTGCTATAACAATATTATCACACCAGTATGTTTATATGAGTCTTTTTTCATTTCCATTAGTTATATATTTTTGGGATCAGCCAAGCTCAAAAACAATTATTTTTATATTATGTGCTGCAATGTCAGGAACTATACTACATATTGCATTAAATCATGCATATAAATTAGTTGATGTAACTATGACTCAACCTTATTCATTTTTAGGCTTAGTAGTTTCATCAATAATTGGATATTTTGTCTTTAGTGATAAACCTGATTTTTATACCTGGTTAGGTGCCTCTGTAATTTTTTGTGGTGTGCTTCTAATTTCTTACAGAGAACTTCAATTAAATAAAGAAATTACAAGAAAGAGATTAAATATTAATTCATAATATTAATATTTAACATCGTTAGATTATGTGTATTATTAGTAAATGCAAAATAATTATTTTTATAAATGGATAGATAGTAATAAAGATGATGAAATAAATAGTTTCAAAGAATGTATCGATTCATATATTTATTTTAAGAAAGATGCTTTTTATAAAACTAACAAATTAATTAAAAAAAAACCAGAATTTAATGCTCCAAAATTATTAAAAATAGTTTTATTGCTTTTTTCTAGAGATGTACAAAAAATTTCATTAGCTAGAGAAACATTAAAATCAATTTCCACTGATGAATTAAATGATTATTTTCATCAATATTTAGAGATAGTAAATCTCTGGATTAAAAATGATTTAAAAAATTTATTAAATAAATTGGAATTAATTATAAAAAATAATCCCAAAGATATTTTTGCAATCAGATTATTTCATTTTAATAATATTTTCTTGGGTATTGATAGTAAATTTTTAAATAAACATGAGGAAATACTAAGTAAGTGGTCTGAAAATGATCAGCATTATAATTTACTATTAGGGATGACTAGTTATGCTTTTGAAGAAAATAATATAATTGATAAAGCTAAGCTTTTAGCCTTAAATTCACTAAAACAATCATCAAATGATTTGTGGAGTTGGCACGCTCTTTTGCATGTACATGATAATGAGAATAACGACTCAATTAATAACAATGACAATTTTAATAAAATTAATTGGTCAATTTATGGACCAATAAAAAGACATATATGGTGGCACCAATCACTAATATTATTTTACAATCAAGAATATGAGAAAAGTTTAAAACTATTTGATAATTATTTCTCTTCTTCTGAAATTTTTTATTTAGATTTTTGCAATGCTTGTTCTTTTTTATTAAGACTTCATTACAAAGGAGTGGATGTTAAAGAAAGAATGGATAAATTAAAAGATTATGCTGAATATTTTAAAAATCAACACATACTTCCATTCATTGATTATCATCTTATTTTTTATTACTTATACTATAATGACCAAGATTATTTTCAGCAACTTGAAGAGAGAATGGAAGAAAATTATTTAGAAAATTCTTTTAAAGAAAATTATATTAATTACTTAAGGCCAATCATTCACAGTATGAAAACAAATGAATTATTAAACGAAAATATAATTAAATCACAATTTAAATATCTTGGAGGTAGTTTTGCTCAACGAGAACTTATTTTTTTAAGTTTAATCAAAAATACAAAATATAAAAAAAATAAATCAGATTTAATATCAGAATATAATGATTATAAATCAGTATCAAAATTATATGTATAACTCTAAATTGTTGGATGAAAAATTTATAAAAAATTCAAATAATAATTTTACCTTATTAAAAGATAATCTTTTTTTTCGAAATATATCTTTTCAAAATTTTCAAATTTTAAAGATGATATCATTTTTGGTAAGAGACAAAAATTGGAATAACTATGATCCTAAAATTCTAAATTATGAAGAGAACTTTGATACATCCTTAGAATATATATTCGATTTAGAATATGGTATAGATGAAGTTCTTAAAACAAGAAATGTAATATTATTTTCTGAAAATTCTATTACTCTATCTTCTGAAGGAGAATTTTTAACTGATTTTTGGACTAATAGAATAGGTTTTAATTTATTAATTCCATTACAAAATCATGTTGGTTCAAACATCATTGTAAAAAAAGGTAACGATTTAGAAGAGAAAAAAAAATTTCCAGAAAATATAAAACCCGACCAACCATTTTTTAAATTTAAAAACCTTTCTTATACTTTAGACAATAGTTTGTTGGTTAATATTAATTTCGAGGGTATTTTATTTGAAATGGAGGATCAAAGAAATTGGGGTGATGCTTCTTACAAAATATATAGTGGTTCTTTATTAAATCCTTTTCCATATTTAGAAAAAAGGGGGTCTAAATTCTCTCAAACTGTTAAAATAGATGTAGAAAATAAAAAACAAAGATCATTTCCATCTATGAATATTGTAAAAATTGATCATACTACTTCCTATAAATTCCCTAAAATTGGTATAAAAATTGATTCTCCAATTCTTCCTGATGATAATTTAATAAAAAACTTTGATTATTATTACTATCTTATTGATTTTACTGAAGATTTTAAGAGTATAACTTCAAGTTCTGACAAAAAGGTGTTTCTTGTAGCTTTAGTTGATCATACTAATGATCCTGAAGAAGAGTTAACAAAAATTTATAATTTTGTAGCTGAAAATACTATTAATTTAGATAAAATTTTAATTTGTCCTAAAATATATTTGAATAGTTTTCAACCAGCTGGTGAATGGCCTAAAGTTCCAGAATTAAATGAATACTATAAAATAGCGAAAAAAATATTTTCTAATAGTCAAATTGTTTCTGGAATGGTCACTAATTTTACAGAATTAAATAGAAAGAGACCAAAAATGTTTTATGATTTGGTTAGTTTTTCATTCACTCCAATTGTTCATGATTCTAGTGATTTTGGTGTGTTAAATACACCTGAAACTATACCTTATATCCTTAAAACTTTAAAAAATTTTTCTAAAAGTACTGATGTTCATATTGGTCCAATTTCTATTGGTATGCATTTCAATCCTTATGGTGAAAGTCTTGTAAGTAATAAAAAGAAAATAAGATTAGAAATGGCTGATAGCGATCCAAGGCATGATCAATTATTTTCACTAACTTGGACACTGGCAATTTTTATTCAATCAATAAATAAAGAATCAAAATTTTTTACTTTTAATTCTATTTATGGGCATCACGGAATATTAAATAAAGATAATACCAAAAGACCATTGTATCATTTAAATAATTTTCTTATTTCATTAACAAATTCAGAAATTTTTAAATTTAATCCAGTTAACGAAGTGTATGGATTAAAAATTATACTAAATAATAAAAATTATTATTTATTTGTCAATTCCTCAAAACAAAAAAAGGAAATTATTATTCCTGAAATAAATTTCAGTAATCAATACAAGCTTAATTTAAAAAATTATACTGATATTTTTAATAATGATTTTTCTTTTTTTAACTTTAAAAAAGATTCAAATCCTTATGCATTTGAACCATTAGAAATCAAATTTGTAGAAGATAAATGAAAAAATTAAAAGGAGCATTAATCGGTTGCGGTTTCTTTGCTGAAAATCATGTTTTAGCTTGGAAAGAATTAAGAAACATAGAAATAATATGTGTTTGTGATTTAGATATAAAAAAAGCTAATAAATTCAAATCTAAATTTAACATTTTGCATTCTTATTCATCTATAGAATTAATGTTAAAAAAACATAAAATTGACTTTGTTGATGTTGTAACAACAATGGAGACACACTTATATATTGGAAAAATTTTATCTAAGTATAAAATTCCAACTTCTATACAAAAGCCATTTGCTGAAAATTTATCAAATGCAAAAAAAATTGTTTCTTTATATAAAAAAAATAAAACACCACTTATGGTTCATGAGAATTTTAGATGGCAAAGCCCTCTATTAAAATTAAAAGAAATTATAAATAAAGAGCAGTTAACGAAACCACATTATGCCAAGATATCTTTTAGACATGCAAATCCTGTTGGATATACCAATCAAACATATTTATACGATTTAAAAGAGTATTTAACCCTAGATGTAGGAATCCATTTATTTGATTTAAGTAGATTTTTTATGGGAGAAGCAAAAAGTATTTATACAGTAAATCAAAATACAAATAATAAATTTAAAGGTGAAACCGATTTTATATCCCTGATAAGAAATAGAAATAACAGTATTACTATTGTTGATGCATCTATTTCTTCAATAAAAAAACCAGACAGATTTGCTCAAACTCTAATTAATTTAGAATTCTCTAACGGCTCAATTGATTTAGACTACAATTACAAAATTACTCTTCACAAAAATAATAAGAAGAAGATTTATGATGGAAAACCAAAGAAATATAAATGGATTTCAAAACCTTGGGATCAAATTCAAGAAAGTGTAATCAATACGCACAAACATTTCATTGACTCACTAATAAATAATATTGAACACGACACCAGTGGTGAAGATAACATAAAGAGTTTATCATTAGTCTTCAATTCATATAAATCTGATAAACTAAGAAAAGAAATTAAAATTTAATTTTTATTAAAGTTTAAATTGTAAATTTCGAGATTTCATCTCTAATTAATTTACTTAAGAGACTGTAACCAAGCACATTCATGTGTAATGGATCTTCTGAATAAAATTTTTCAAATCCAGCATCAAGCATAGGAGAGCAAAGATCAATATAGCGCCATTGACTAAAATTCTCAATTTTGTTTTTAATTCGTTTATTTGCATCTAATATTGTATTTAAATAATTATTTCTAAATACACTTGGTTTAATAGAAACAAAAAAACATAATGTATGAGGTAATTTTTCATTAACTTCAGAAGCAAATAATAAAAATTCATTTTCTAAATCTTCAGCACTCATTCCGCTACCTATATCATTATCACCTGCATAAAAAATCATCTTGTCAGGATTATTTGGGACTACTATTCTATTAAAATAGGTTCGGCATGATACTAATGTGGAACCACCAAATCCTAAATTTAATAAACTATCAAATGACAAATCAGTTTTTGCATTTTCCCAGTCTCTAAATGTTGAACTTCCAAATAAGACTATTTTGTTATTTTTATATTGATCTGAATGTAATTTAATTTCTAATTCTCTCACGTCTGCTTCAAATTCTTCCTCAATAGGGCTTACTAAATTTAAGTTACTAACCACATCTTCATAATTAATTTTATTTTTTGAAGCAGATTTTGCTAATTCAATTGCTTCCTCAACATATGTTCTAAAAGTTTTTCTATATTTAGATAAAAAATTTTCTAACTCTTTTTTATTTTTCATATCATTTACAAAATCTTTTATTTTTATTGGTTCTTTAATAACTGCTGAATAAATAGTATCAGAAATTGAATAATCAAAATTTGCTAATGCAATTGGAACAAGAAGGGGCTCTGGTTTTAATTGGGCTGCTAATAAAAATGCACCTGGTTTTAATGGACCTGGGGAATTTGGAGTTAAATTATCTTCAGTTTCAGATGTACCTTCTGGTGCTATAACTAAAGGTCTGTTTTGATCAAATATATTTTGAGTTTCGATAAATAATCTACTTTTTCTTTTCTTTTTTTGTTCTTGAGTTTCATTTAAATAATCTGATTCTGGTGTATGGACAAAAATATAATCTAAATTCTCATAATAATTATATCTCCAGAATTCAGTATTTCTAGAATATCGAGCAATTCTTTGACCACCATCACCATATTTTGGAAATAAAATTTTTGCACTTATAAAGTGACTATCTATACTAAATTGATGTCCATTAGCTAAACCATTTTCTTCAATGCTTGCCAAATGATTATAAAAAAATATGTTTGTGGCTTCATCAGGTAAATTCTCCATACCTTTAATAACATAAGGTACTTGATCAAAAGCTTTTATAAAATCTGAATTTGTTAATTTTTGTAATGCTTGTTTATTTATTGAATCATATGAATTTGCAACTCTGTTGTATATTTTGTTTAGTTGTTTGAAAAATCTATTTTTTCTTTCTATGCCACTCAATGCATCAATCATTAAACTAGCTATAGATTTTTCATCATCATTACCTGTGATAATTAAATCATAAATTGTATCGAATGCTAAAGAATGAGTTAAATGATTTTCTAATAAATGAGGTATTGTATAAAGTTTGGAATTACTTGGTATTGTTGCAGAATTATCATTTAATAAATATTGAAAAAACTCTTTTTCATTTTTAGCTGGATAGGTTGTTAAGCCTGTTGAACTTTGAATATACCGTCCTAATTGCCATAATTGTCTTTTAAAAAATTTGATTGCCAATTCTGGATTGGTTTTAATTAAATTATCAATAAATTCATTTGAGAATTTTAATATCGTTGTATCTCTTGTTGCTTTTAAGGAGTAGGGTGATTCAATTTCATGTAATCCTGAAGATAAGGACAATGCTACTCCTGGTCTAGCTATTGATCTTGAATTGTTTTCTAATTGGTCATCTTTTAAATTTTTAAAAGAGGCTTCAACCTTACCTTTTAACAAAATATTTATTCCATCAGAATTTTTACCTTCTAATGTTATAAATTCACCAGATGAAAATAATCTAACGTTTGCGTAATGTATTAATTCATCTAAATCGTTATCATCAAGAAAAGCTAAAAATGCTGAATTTTTAATTCTTTTGGTATTTACAATATCTCCACCAGTTTTAACACCATCAGCTAAATTAATGTTTTTGTGTTCAATGGGTTTTTCTAAATTGCGAGATGACCATATTAAATTAATTGATTCAAATAATAAAAAAGAATAAAAAAAACTTGCATAATCCGGATCTACTTCTTCCAATTCTTTTAACTTTTCTATTTTAATAGAAATATATTCTGAATTACCTTTAATAAATATATCTGACATATATCTACCTGGCGCATTTAGGCATGAAATACCAAGAGGTGACCCTGCATTCTTTAATGTTGCTAATTTATAAAAAACATTATTATGATATTTTACATATTCAGCCTCACCTTTTAAAAGAATAAAAATTTGATCTGCGATACCATGTTGTTCTGCAATTTTGATGTCTTCATTACTTTTGTGAAATTCTGTGCCAGAATTGATTAAATCTTCAGTATTTTTTTTTGGAGACAAAGAAAAACCTTTATCTACTAGTATTAAAGATATTTTTTCACTTAAATTCATTAATTATCTAACTTAATAAATTTCCCATTTTATTTAAAGAGAAAAATATTATCTTCTTATAATTGACTTAAAAATATTGATAAAAGATAACAGTATTATTTTTAATCTAAATATACTTACAATGGATTGAGCTAAATATGTCAATGCAGCAGCTCTTAAAACGGATTTGCATTGGTGCATATTCTCTCTAGGAACAAATCTTTTGAGTATTGGTAAGGCTCTCTTAAAACTTGCATCAAATTCTACAGGAAGAGTAATCAAATGGATTAGCACATTTGTAGATAAACATCCCATTATTATTATCCCAGCAATAAGGGTGATAAATGGACTTTTGGTGAAGGCAAAAATTGACGGTAGTCCTATAATTAATAAAAACGAGCCAATTCTTTGAAAGATCATTGTTTTTTCAATTAATGATTGTCTAAGAATAAGTGGTTTGTATTTTTCTTTATCTTGAATTGCATGACCAATTTCGTGTGCAACAACCGCAATGCTTGTAATACTTTTTTTATCAAGTTTATCTGTAGCGATATGTATTTTTTTTTCTTTAGGGTTATAATGATCTAATTGCTGAATAGGATTAATTGATACATTGGTAATGTTTTCTTCTTCGAGGATTTTTTTTCCAAGTTCTCTGCCAGTGAAAGGCATATCAGGTAAAATTTTATTATATTTTTTTAAAATATAATTTACCCATAAACTTGGTAGAAACATTACAATAAATGGTAAAAAATAGTAAAATAATTTAATCACAATATAAAAATAGGAATAATATTATTAAAAATCAATTTTATTTAAACTAGTATTATTATCAATAATTAATTATTGCTTAAAAAGTGAAATCTAAATTTGAAAGAATTAATAGACTTCCCCCATATATATTTGGGGAGATAAATTCATTGAAAATGAAACTAAGATCAGAAGGTAGGGATATTATTGATTTTGGCATGGGCAATCCTGATATGCCAACACCTCTTCACATAAGACAGAAATTAAAAGAAGTTATAGATAAACCAGGTGTTGGACGTTATTCAGTTTCAAAAGGCATTAATGGATTAAGAAAAGCTCAAGCTAAATATTATAAAAAACGATTTAATGTTGATTTAAATCCATCAAGTGAAATTATAGTAACAATTGGTTCAAAGGAAGGTTTAGCAAATTTAGCACAAGCTATAACTTCAAGAGGAGACAGGATATTATGCCCTGATCCATCATACCCTGTTCATCCATATGGTTTTATGATTGCCGGAGCAAAATTAACTCCTTTAAGAACATTTTATAATGGAAACTTCGATAGAAACAAATTTTTATCAAATATTGTTAATAATTTAAAAAAATACTCTTCAATAAAAGTTATTATTGTTTCTTTTCCTTCTAATCCAACAGCTCAGATAGTTGATTTAGATTTTTATAAAGAATTAGTAAAAATTGCAAAAAAATATCAAGTTTATATTTTATCTGATTTAGCTTATTCTGAAATTTATTTTGGTAAAAATCCACCTCCATCAATATTAGAAGTTAATGGAGCTAAGAACATAGCTGTTGAATTTACGACTTTATCTAAAACTTATGCAATGGCAGGATGGAGAATAGGTTTTGCTGTTGGAAACAAAACATTAATTGAAGCATTAACAAAAATTAAATCATATGTAGACTATGGTGCTTTTACTCCTGTGCAAGTAGCAGCCACTGCTGCTTTAAATGGATCTCAAAGATGTGTAGAAGAAATAAGAGAGACTTATAAAAAAAGAAGAGATGTTTTAATAGAATCTTTTGAAAGGGCTGGTTGGGATGAAATTCCAGAGCCTGAGGCATCAATGTTTGTATGGGCCCCTTTACCAAAAAAATATAAAAAAATGGGTTCTATGAAGTTTGCGAAAAATTTAATGATAAACGCTGATGTTGCAGTAGCGCCTGGTTTGGCTTTTGGAAAAGGAGGGGAGGGTTTTGTTCGTATTGGTCTAGTAGAAAATACTCAAAGAATAAGACAAGCAGCTAAAAATATTAAAAGATATTTTAATATTTAATATCAAACAGATAAAATCTTAATATAATGAGATAATTTTTCACCTGCATCCCAGGCATCACTTAGACTTTTTCCTAAAACCCAGTCTCCACTTAAAAATATTTTATTATCTTTAGAATTAATCCAATTTTTTTTTGAGATAGTATTGTAACTCAATTTTGTTTGTGCATATAACCACCTGTGTGATTTAATAAAACTTATTTTATTCTTTATATCAAATGTTTCTTCAAATATTGATTGAGCATATTTTTCTAGTGCATCCATGTTTATATCAATATTATTTTTTGTATATTCAGAACTCATATTTAATACCCAACAATCATGTGATAATTCATTAAATTTGATATTTTGATTCATAAAAAAACTAATATCTTTATGAAGATTTAATCCAGCTTTAATATCAATGTTAATATTATCTTTATAGCATAACATTACAGTATGTATGGGATCATAAGATGGCTCACTAATAATCTTGGTAAAATCAATCAAGTTTTTTGAAAGTTCTTTAGATTGTAAATAAGGTATACACATTAAAACATAATCAAAATCTTTAAATTCTTCCTTTTCAGAAAATAGTGAGAAGAGATCATTACTATTTTTTGAAATTCTAATTATTTTTGAACTTAAATAACTTTTTACTTTAATATTATCAAAAATAGCTTTTGGAATAGAATTCATTCCATTTTGACCAATAATAATTTTTTTTCTAGTCTTTTTATTATTTAAATAATCTGTTGCAAAATCTATTTCTATTACTTGTCCCAAGTTATATCTACTTATTACTTCATTTAATTGATTTACAGAATGATTTGTCGATAGATAATGTGCGCCATGATCAAAAAAATAATTATCATGCTTTCTAGTAGAAACTCTTCCTCCTGGTCTCCATGATTTATCAAAAATTGTAATATTATGTTCTTGAAGATTATAAGCAAGAGATAAGCCAGTCATCCCAGCTCCAATTATTGCAATATTTTTCACTTAATTAATGTTGAATATTTGAAAATTTTTTTTACTTGAAGATTTAATTTTTTTAAACCAAATTTACTGCATAGATTTTTGTATCTCTGTTTTGCTGGTAAGTTAATTGTTTTAAAATGTATATTATCGTGACCGAACATCATTTTTTGACCATTTATTTCATATAATTTTTTATAAATACTAGATTTTCTTCTGATAACCATAATTTAATAGAAAAAATATATAGTTAAATTTAAAGCAGCAAAGATAAATACAATACCAATAGCTGCATACAAATTTTTCTTGTTCATATCTAGTTATAGTTAAAACTATTCTTCATAAGGCATAACTCTTATTACATCTCCATAAATAATTACAACTCTTTGACCATTTGGAAGAGCATTATCATCTCCTTGTACAAAAGCTTTTTCTTGATCATTTTGGCAATTAGAAATGTCATTACCGCATTCATCAATATTCACTATATATTGAAAGCCATCATGATTACCAATTTTAGCTTGTATTACTGAGCCCATTGCAGCTCCTCCAATAGTACCATACACTAAAGCAATATCTTGACACTTAGTTCCTAAAATTTCTTTTTCTCCACATATTTGAGATGCTAAAAGACCTCCTATCATTGCTCCAGCAGTTGCTCCAATCCAATCACTTTCACCTTCAATTTTTACTGGAAGAGATGTTTTGATTGTTCCATATTCAATATTAGTTACTTTTTGTGCATCAGATTTTTTTACCTTATTTGGAGATGTGGTATTACATGAAATTAGTGCAAAAATAATAATTGAGGGAATTACTAATAATTTTATTAATTTGATCATTATTTGTCAGTCATTATAATTAAAAATTGTCTAAAATAAGTAATTAAATTTAATAAATCATATAAATTTTATAATAACTTACTATTTAAATATCCATGAAAAGTTTATTTTTAATTCTAGGAAATCAATTATTCCCTCAAAAATACCTAAGCAAACATAAAGATTCAACTTTTTTTATGTGTGAAAGTTTCGATCTTTGCACTTTTCAAAAACACCATAAATTAAAACTAATTCTTTTCTTATCCTCAATGAGATCTTATGCTGATGAATTAAAAAAAAATAAGTTTAAGGTAAATTATATTGATTTAGATAAGGATTTTAAAATATCTTACGAAAAAAAATTAGAAAATTTTATAAAAAAAAATAATTACAAAGAATTAACTTCATTTGAAATTGAAGATAAATTTTTTGAAAAAAAAATAAGTACATTATGTAAAAAAAATAAAATTAAACTGACTTTTATTCAATCACCTATGTTTTTGAACTCAAGAGAGGAGTTTAAAAGTTATTTAAGTAAAACAAAAAAACCTTTTATGGCAAATTTTTATAAAATTGCTCGTACTAAAATAGATATCTTAATGGAAAATAATAAACCTAAAGGTGGAAAGTGGAGTTTTGATGAAGATAATAGAAAAAAACTTCCTAATGGTATCAAAGTACCGGAAATGATTACTGCAAAAGAAACAAAGCATACAAGAGCTTTAAAACAACAAATAAATAAAATTTTTAAAAATCATCCCGGTGAAGTTGATAATTTTTGGCTACCTACAACATATGATGATGCGGTTAAATGGTTAGATTATTTTATTATTAAAAAATTTAATTTATTTGGTGATTATGAAGATGCTGTTGACACCAATAATAATTTTTTATTCCACAGTGCGCTTAGCCCAATGATTAATTTAGGTTTGTTAACACCAGAACTTATCATTGAGAAAATTAAAAAAGTTGAAAATAAAATTAAAATCAATTCTTATGAGGGTTATATTAGACAAATCATTGGATGGAGAGAATTCATTAGAGGAATTTATCAAAATTATGATCAACAATTAGAAGAAAATAATTTTTTTAAGCATAAAAACTCTCTTACGAATAAATGGTATGATGGCACCACCGGTTTAGATCCTTTAGATCATTCAATTAAAAATGCTCAAAAATATGGATATACCCATCATATTGAGAGATTAATGATTTTGTGTAACATAATGAATTTATGTGAAATTAAGCCTAATGAAGTTTATAAATGGTTTATGGAAATGTTTGTTGATAGCTCAGATTGGGTAATGTCACCTAATGTTTACGGTATGGGTTTGTTTAGTGAAGGTGGTATATTTAGCACTAAACCTTATATTTGTGGCTCAAGTTATTTTATGAAAATGATGAATTTTAAAAGAGGTAATTGGAATGATATTATGGATGGATTATATTGGCGTTTTATTCATAAAAATAGAAAATTTTTTCAATCTAATCCACGTTTAAATATGATGGTTAATATTTATGATAAGATGAATACAGAGAGGAAGAATCATATAATAAAAAAAGCAAATCAGTTTATTCGTGATAATACCAATTAATGTATAAATTCGATGTTGTTGCTGCGATTATTATAAAAGATAATAAATTTTTTATTGCTCAAAGAAATAGAGATAAGCATATGGGCTTAAGTTGGGAGTTTCCCCGGAGGAAAAGTAGAGAAAGGTGAAAGCTTTGAAATAGCACTTAAAAGAGAATTAAAAGAAGAACTTAATATAGAAATAAATATAAAAAATAAATTAGGTGAAGAATACTATAAAGATGACAAAATAAATGTAAAATTACATTATTTTATATGCTCTCATGTTAGTGGTGAAATTTATTTAAATGAACATGAGGACTCAGCATGGGTTACAAAAAATGAATTTAAAAATTATAATTTTGCTGAAGGCGATAATGATATAATAAATTTATTATAAATATAAATTTATAATCTCATAAAATCTTAATTTTTCCTTATTTTTTTCAAAAATTTTATTTTCTCTGTTTTTAATGATAAAGGATTAAACATTTTATGAAAGTTAATAAAGATCAAATATCTGCATGGGGTGTTCATGCCTTTACAGGTTCTGGAGCTATACTTGGTTTTCTTGCCTTAATATCAATATTAAATAATGATCAAACTGGAGCTTTTTTATGGTTAGGGTTAGCATTGCTTGTTGATGGAATAGACGGTACATTAGCAAGAAGAGTAGGTGTTGAAGAGAAAGCACCAAATTTAGATGGAATAATTTTAGACAGTATTGTTGATTATCTTAACTATGTAATAAATCCAGCTTTAATGATTTATTGGTTTCAATTAGTGCCAAGTGGTTTTGAAATTATTATGCCTGCTATAATATTTGCTGTTTCTTTGTACACTTTTATTAATGTTAATATGAAAACTGATGATTATTATTTTAGAGGCTTCCCTGCAATTTGGAATATTGTAGTTTTATATTTTTTCATATTAAATTCAAATACTTGGATAAACCTTATAGTCATAATTATTTTATCTGTATTGACTTTTATCCCTTTTAAGTTTGTTCATCCATTACGAGTTAAATCTTATCGAAATTTAACTATTTTTTTTACAGTAATATGGTCTGCAACAACTTTAAGACTTGTTACAAAATCTGAAATAAATTTAATAATAAATGACACAATAGTATTAATTATTTGGTTGATTTGTACGGGTTATTTTTCTTATATTTCCCTAAACAAGTCTCTTAGAGATTTTACATAATTTAAGTATTTTATTTGTTAATTATTTACAGATATGTATATATTTTCTTTATGATAAGAATATTAATATTTTTAATAATCATCATCTCTCCTATTGCCATCAATTCAAGTAATATTGAAAATTTTGAAGATTGGAACGAAAAAAATAAATGGTTTGGTGAAAACGAAGAAATGACAAATCATGCATTAGAATTTCAATTAGAATTATTAAATAAAGATATTGAAATTTATTCCTCTGAATATTTTAATCTTTTAGATGAAGAAATTTTAATAAAATTTCCACAATATTTTTCTAATAATCCTAAGCATGAAGAAAATGACAATATTAATTATAATGATGATGTTAAGCAAAATGAACTTTATAATCTCTATGTAGAAGGCAATAATTTAATTTTAGAAGGTCTGATTGAAACAGGATTATATGAGGAATTCAAAATTATATTAAAAGAAAATAAAAATATTAATAAACTCATACTTAAAAGTAAAGGTGGGTTAGTTGATGAAGCATTTAATATTGCAGATTTAATAATTGATTATAACATTGATACTCATGCTTTTGATTGTTATAGTATGTGTGCAACTATATTACTGGCTGGAAATAAAAAAACACTTGAAAAAGGCTATAAAATTGGTTTCCATAGAAGTTATTGGGAAGCAGATGATATAAAAGATTACTATCAATATTACATTGATAATTATGAAGATGAATTTGACTTTATGTCTTGGTTAGTAGATGATACACAAGAAGATGTATTTAGACAGCTTCAATTTTTACTTGAAAGAGGAGTTGATCCATTATTTGCAATTAAAACTTTAAGAGCTGAATCAGATGGAATGTGGTACCCTAGAAGATCAGAATTGTTAAACTCAAATTTTATCAATGAATAGATACTTATTCTTAATTTTTATAAGTTTTTTTTTCATAACTAAAACCACATATGGATTGGATTACAAAATTAATTCAAATGATTTAACTTTAACAGGTAAACTTACAGATGATTATACATATGATTTTATAGAAATTTTGTCAGATAATGAAATTAAAAGAATTATTTTTGATGATGTTTGGTTTGAACGAGAAAGTGATGCTATAGAATTTTCTGATGTAATAATTGATTTTGATTTAGACACACATATAATTAATACTTGTTGGGATGCTTGCTTATATGCTTTTATCTCTGGTAAAAAAAGAACAATGGAAAAGGGGTCTAATATAACGTTTGAAATTGTTTCTTACGAAAAAGAATTTTTACAAGATATCATTGATAATAAAGATTATGAATATTTCGGTGGTTTAGCTGAGTACATAATTTTCATTGATAATAATACAAGAGAAGACATAATTAATATGTTATCATTATTTATTGAAAGAAAAATTGATCCTCAATTTGTAATAGATTTAATTAGAAATGCTAATCAAAAATCTTGGACTCCTAGAAGGACGGTGTTAGAAAATGCAAATGTACTTAATTAAAAAATATATTTCTCTTTTTATTTTTTTGATTTTAATTTTTATTAATTTTAATTACTTATTAGCTAATTGTATTAAAGGTAATTGTGATAATGGATTTGGTACATGGGATGGTGAAGGCTATAAATACATAGGACAATTCGAAAATGGTTATTTCAGTGGCCAAGGAAATACAATATTTGATGCCGGAGATTCTCATATTGGTAGCTATAAAAATGATCTATTTAATGGTAGAGGTGTCTATACTTTTGCAGGTGGAGATATTTACAATGGTGATTTCAAAGATGATTTAAGAGACGGTTTTGGTATTTATCAATTTAGCAGTGGAAGTGTATATGAAGGTGATTGGAAAGAAGGCGAATATCATGGATTTGGAAAATATACTTTTCCTGATGGGGAATATTATGAAGGAGAATATAAAAACAATGAAAGAAACGGTTTTGGAATACTTTATTTAGCTAGTGGAAATATATATGAAGGTCAATTTCTAGATGATGACTATAATGGATACGGAGTTTTTACTTTTGTAAATGGTGATTTTTATGAAGGAGAATTTAAAAATGGTGAATATAGTGGTTATGGAAAATTTACATCTTCTGATGGAACAGTAACAGAAGGTTTATTTGCAAACAATCAGTTTGTAGGTTCAGACAATTTAAATTCTAACAATGATAATACTAATTTTATAGAAGAATTTTTTAACATAGAGATATCACAAAATACAATTAAAGAATTTTTTGAAAATTCTGAATTAGAATATGATGTTTTTGAATTTATTGATGATAATAGTTTTACTATCAAAAATATTTCATATGATGATGGTATATCAGTCTTTAAAATAGGTGAAATCACAATATTAAACTTAGATTATTATGCAATTAATAAAATTAAGTTAAACAATGAATTAGATATAAATTTATTTGATAAATTTATTGTTAAAAATTATACCGTAAAAGAAAATGAAATTGAACATTTTATTGATCATTTTGAAATCTCAAATTTAAACATAAAAAATTCAAGTTTAATTTATGATTTCTTATACTCAATAGATTTAATTGAATTTAACTATTTTGATAGTTTAGAAAATATTTTTTATGTTTTTGATACAATTAGTTTTGATTACTTCAAAATTAATGGAGTTAAAATTGATGATATAGACTATTATGGCGAATGGAATAAATTAGAATTTAATGGTTTCGATAATATGAAATTTGATAAAATTCTAGTTACAGATTTCTATTTTAATGAAATTGATTATGAACAAGCCGGTGAGATGGTTTCAATACAAAACTTAGAGTTTAATAGACCTCAATATATGTCTGTATTTGACATCAATGATCCCGATTTTGCATTGTCAATATTTAAATCCTTAGATAAATTTTCAACTAAAAATTTTTGGCATAATGAAAAGTTTGAAAATATTACTTTAAATGCTGAACTTTATGAAATATCTAATTACAATACGATTCAAATGGGAGATTTATTATTTCCAATCTCTTTAGATTTAAGTTTCAAAAATAGTTATTTTTCAGACTTTGATTCTGAAACAGATATGTATTTAAATTTATTGGGTTATGATAATATAATATTTGATTTTGATATAAAATCATTAATTGATTATGAAGAAAATAAATTTAATCTTAATTTTACAACATTTGTTCATGATGCTTTTAAAATAGATTCAAATTTAATATTTTCAAATCTTGACCTTAACTCCCTTAATCTCAATAATGATAATGAGCTTATTGAATATTTTACCAATGAATTTAAATTTGATTCATTTGATATTGAATTAATAGATGAAGGTTTAACAGATAGAATATTTGTTTTTTTAGAAGAGATGTATGGCTTAAATAAACAAGAAATTATTGAATTTATTTTGCAAGAAATAAATAATGATATCAATTTGCAAAATTCAATAGATAGAGAATATATTAATAAAATTATTAATTTTATTGATAAGCCTTCAAATCTCAAGTTGAGTGTTAATCCTTTTGAGTCTATTTCATATAACGATTTACTTTTATACTCAATTAATCCAATTGGTTTAGTTGATATTTTAAATATTAGTCTTGATTAATAATTTTTAATAATTTTCCATACTATAAACTATTTTTTAATATATGCAATTTTTGCATATCAGACTATGATCTTATTCATTTTATAATATCAATAAGTTTTATTATTAATTTTTCATCGTTCATTTTGAATAATTCAAAACGGAAGTAAACGAAAGTTGAAGGAACGCATGCAAGTTATTAAATCGTTCAATCTGTATTTTACAGATCGGAAGTAAGCTAAAGCTGAAGGAACGCGGATCTTATTATTAATTTCCATAGCTAGGCATGAATTATAACGGATAAGAAAGGTTTGTTATAACTATGTTTAAAAAGTTAGATAATAAAAATTATTCTTTTCAAATCTCAAGAGATTTAATGCTTGATGTTTAACGAAATGTATCAATCTCAGTCAGTTATAAGGAAACATTATAACAATATTAATGATTGGTTAGATCAAATGACTTCAAAAGTTATTCTTGAAAAGAATGCTGAAGCTGAAACTCATTTTAGAAATATTGGAATTACATTTTCTACAAATAATGAAACTGCAAGAGAAAGAATTATTCCGTTTGATTTAATTCCAAGGATATTTACTTATACTGAATGGTTAAAGTTAGAAAGAGGGGTAATTCAAAGAGCTAAAGCACTAAATGCTTTTCTAGCTGATATTTATAATCAAGGTGAAATAATAAAAGCAAATATAATTCCTAAAGAAATTATTTACAAAAAAAAATCATTTGAACCTTCAATGATTGGTTTTTCACCTCCCAGAGATATTTATAGTCCTATAATTGGTATTGATTTAGTTAGAACAGGTCCCAATGATTATTTTGTTTTAGAAGATAATTGTCGAACACCAAGTGGTGTTTCTTACATGTTAGAAAATAGGGAAATAATGATGCGAATGTTTCCTGATTTATTTCATAATAACAGAGTCACACCAATTGATGATTATCCAACAAGACTTTTACAAACTTTAATGAGTTTAGCTCCTATTAAATGTGAAAATTCAGAACCCGTATGTGTGTTACTTACACCTGGACCGTTAAATAGCGCTTATTACGAACATAGTTTTTTATCAGATCAAATGGGTATTGAAATGGTTGAATCAACAGATTTATTTGTTGAAGGAAAATATCTTTATATGAAAACAGTTGATGGCCCAAAGAGAGTAGATGTTGTATACAGAAGAATAGATGATGATTTTTTAGATCCTCTATGTTTTAATCCACAATCTGTAATTGGTATTCCAGGAATTATGGATGTTTATAGAACAGGTGGTGTCAATATCTGTTCTGCTCCTGGCGCAGGTATTGCTGATGACAAAGCAATTTATATTTATGTGCCTGAGATGATCAAATTTTATCTTGGTGAACAACCAATCCTAGACAATGTTGAAACTTGGAATTGTGAAAAAGAACAAGAATTAAAATATGTTTTAGATAATATAAATGAACTTGTAGTAAAAGAAGTTGATGGATCTGGAGGTTATGGAATGTTAATAGGTCCAAAATCCTCTAAATCTTCTATAGATGAATTTAAAACAAAACTCTCAACAAATCCAAAGGGATATATAGCACAGCCTTTACTGGATCTGTCATTTTCACCAACACTTATTAAAAATCAAGTTGAGGGAAGAAGAGTAGATTTACGACCATTTTGCTTAATTGGAGAGCAAGCTCAATTAAGTTCTGGGGGTTTGACTAGAGTTGCAATGAATGAAGGTTCGTTTGTTGTAAATTCTAGCCAAGGAGGTGGTGTTAAAGACACATGGGTTTTAGCTGAATGAGGTATAAAAATGTTAAGTAGAACTGCAGAATATTTATATTGGATAAGTCGTTATATGGAACGAGCTGAAACAACAGCAAGACTCTTGGATGTTGGTTATAGAATGTCTCTTTTCCCAAATCCTAGTGGTTATAATAATGAATGGGAATCAGTCTTATCTGCCGCTGGAGCAATTGAAGGATATAAAAATAAATATGATACAATTGAACAAAGAAATGTTGAAGATTATTTATTTTTTGATGAAAGTAATCCTTCATCTGTTTACAATTGCATTCTTAATGCCCGAAATAATGCATTAGTTGTTAGAACTTCCTTTACCCCTGAGTCATGGTTAGCAATTAATAAAACTTATCAAGAGATATTAAACTTAAAAGAAAAAAAATTTACTAAATCTGATTTACCTGACCTTACTGAGTGGACAATAGAGCAAGTAAATTTATTTAGAGGGTCGTTAAGTTCACTGCTTAGAAATGATGGTTATAATTTTCTTTTTCTAGGTTTATTTATTGAAAGGGCAGATAATTCTGCCAGATTATTAGATGTAAAGTATTTTGTTTTATTACCTAAACCTCAATATGTAGGTGGTAATATCGATAATATGCAATGGAGTATATTGCTTCGTTCTTTATCTTCTTTTAGAGCTTTTCGATGGGCATACGATGGCAATATTACTGCTACTAAAATAGCTGATTTTTTAGTTTTAAATAGTAATTGTCCTAGATCTTTAAGTTTTTGTATTCAAAATATTGTCAAACATTTAACTAACCTAACATGTAGTCCAGAAAAAGTTGGAAGAATTTATAATAATTTAAAAGATCTAAATACTAAAATTCAAGAAGAAAAAATAGAAACTATTGTTGAATATGGTCTTCATCAATTTGTAACACAATTTATTAGAAAAATATCTAGTGTTGATAACGAAATACATAAGGAGTTTTTTAATTAATATGGAACTAATCATTGAACACACAACTAAATATGAATATAAAAATCCAGTTTCAGGATTAATTCAAACTACTAAATTGTATCCTTCAGAATATAATGGTCTAAAAATTTTAGAGTGGAATGTCCATAATGACTCAGCCAAAAAATCAAAAATTTATCAAGATGGTGAGGCTAATAATATTCAAAGTTTTACAAATACAAACAAGGTAAAAAAAATACAATTTACAGTTCTTGGAAAAGTAGAAACATTTGATACAAAAGGAATTTACCATAGTGTTTCTGATAAAATAGATCCATTAGTTTACTTAAGGGAATCAAATTTAACAAAAGCAAATGCTGATATAAAAAATTTAGCCATTGAAGCTAAAAATGGTTTTAAAGAAAATGAAAATTTAGAAACATCTCATAATCTGATGAATTTAGTAGCTGAAAAAATTGAATACAAGCCTTTAACCACAAATAATCAAACAACAGCAATTGAAGCATTTAAACAGAAAAAAGGTGTCTGTCAGGATCAAGCACATATTATGATTGCGGCCGCAAAAACATTAGGAATTCCAGCCAGATATGTAAATGGTTATATGCACAATAATTCCCATTCTTCAGAATTTCAGTCTACTCATGCTTGGGCTGAATTTTATATAAATGACTTAGGTTGGGTAGGATTTGATCCAACAAATAAATGCAGTCCTGATGAAAGATACGTACGTGTTTCATGTGGGCTTGATGCTAGTTACGCATCACCTATTAAAGGTGTTTTTTATGGAAATATCAATAATGATGCTATCATAGAAAACTTAGATATTCATGTTCAAACATTAGAAAATAATTCTCAACAATAATTTGTTTGAGAGATTTTGTTAATTAATTAGTATTATTTAAAAAAAGGAGAAAATATGTTTCAAAATAAAAAACAACTTCAGTATTTATGGATTTTTAAACCTGAACTAAATGATATTGCAAAAAGAATTGCAGAAGATCATACAAAATGGATGAATGAAACACATACAAAGGAGGGTGATAAAGCACTTCTGATGCTAAATTGGTCTATAGGCCCTGAATTCAAAGATGGTAATAAAACAGGTAATATGTCTCTAATCTTAACAGAGGTTTATGAAAGCCAATCTGGAATAGATAATCATTTTGAGCAAGCACAAAACAATGGTGCAACTTTTAGAGATAATTTCATTGATTTTGAAAGTAAATGTGAAAATTTAATAAAAATTAATAGTTCAGATATTATCCATTCAATGTGGTAAATATAATTTTCAAACTCTAATTTTTTTTAAATAGATTAAAATAATATTATTGTAATATTCAAACTACATATCTAAGCAAGATAATATATTAATTACAATTTATAATTATTATGGAAATTGAAAAAATTTTTAAAAATTTAATTCTATTAGACTTTATTGTTATAATTTTAATGGTTATATCATCTATGTACCAACCATCAGAAATTTCTAATCTTTATAAAAATTTAAATGATGGATTACTATCTAATTTTGAAAATTTTTCTCGAATTGTATCAATTAGTTTATTCTTTTTATATCTATTTACTTTAAATTTACTTTATAGATTTATTTCTTATGGCAAACCACTCTATTTATTTTTAGTAGTTGCTGGAATAGTTCTAAATTATTTTAGTGGTTCCGTTATCTATACTGCTTTTAGTGGAATGCTTGATCAAATAGGTGGTTTGATTAGTGGTGCAATTTTAATTCTTTTGTATTTTTCACCAGTCAAAAATAATTTTAAATAAAAAAACTTTGATTTCTGCTAACAATTTGAAAATTATATATTTTTTTTGAATCTTTGGATAAAATGATAAATAGGTTGGTCAAAACCCTGTTTAAAAAAAGGCCTTATTTTATATGGCAAGATCATTAGCTAAAATAATAATAGGCTTACTAAGTCTGTGGGCATTAGCATTCGTAATTGCAGAAATTATAGGTGTTACCATCTTTTTTCCATTAAATATCGTTGAAAGACAAGAGATACCATATCATCGTGTGGCTTCCGTAAGATTATCTGTATTTCTAACATTTGCATATTTTGGCTTTAGATATTTATTCTTTCAATCAGAAAAGTTATTTCCAATCCAATTTCTTGATATTTATATAAAATCTTTAACTATTTGTGGGTTTTTTGTTTTTTATACAAGTCAAGTTGAAATTAGAGAATATTACTTTGTCTTATTCTTTTTTATAGTTTCAATAATTTTACATTTTGCATCTAGAAATAAAATAAGAACTTATTTTAATTAAAACAAGCGGTTATTTAACCGCTTGTAATTAATATTAATAACCTTCAAAAATCGTTCTAAGAATAATTAATACGAGTCCAACTAATGGGAATATAACTCCTCTAATATTTGGAGTAATTCCATAATTATTTACAAGATTAAAGTATCTAACTACTGAACTAATTAAAGCTATGGCCATAAGCATAAATAAAAATGAGTACCAAAATTTGTATTGTACAACATTTTCATCATAAGTATTTCCAGTAACATCAAAAGTTAGCAATATAGACATTAACAACATTGTTAAAAAAACTGCACCTAGAGGACCTCTAAAAACTAATTTAGGCTCATCATTTGAAAAACCTAATTCATTAAAGAATTTATCATTGAAATAAAATTGATAAATAATAAACAAATTAAAAAGCATAAATAAAACATGGAATGTAAATGCCATTGTTCCTCCAGCTTCTAAAATATATTCAGTCATAAAATCTCCTATTTTTATTATAATTATCAAAAAATTAATGATTCTTTATTAAAAAATTATTAAAGTAATCCTAATGAAGAATATTTTAGTAACAGGTGGTTCAGGTAAAGCAGGTAGAGCAACAATTAAGTTATTATTGAAAAATAATTACAGGGTATTCAATGTAGATTTAGTTAATCACCCTGAATTAGAGGTTCCTTTTACAAAAGTTGATTTAGAAAATTTTGGTGAAGCAATTGAATCTGTATCTGAAATAGATGATCGTATTAATGGAATAGATGCTATAATTCATCAAGCAGCTATTCCTGCTCCAGGTTTAGAAACCAATCATAAAACTTTTAGAATAAATATTTTAAGTACTTACAATATTTTTCAAGCAGCTAAAGTTTTAAAAATAAATAATATTGTATGGGCATCAAGTGAAACTGTTCTCGGCCTACCTTTTGATAAATATCCTCCATATGTCCCTGTAGATGAAGAATATCTCCCACGTCCAGAGTCAAGCTATTCACTTTCAAAAGCTATTGGCGAAGAAATGGCTAGACAATATTGCAGGAGAGATCAAGACATGAAAATATTTGGACTGCGCTATTCGAATATAATGGAAGAGCATGATTACAAACAATTTCAATCATTTCAAAACGATCCATTTCTAAGGAAATGGAACTTTTGGGGATATATAGATGCTAGAGATGTGGCACAAGCCTGTCTCTTAGCTATGGAAAGTAATTTAAAAGGTGCTGATAATTTTATTATAGCTGCAGATGATACTGTTATGGAGAAGGATAATAAATTACTTCTAGATAAAGTATTTCCAAATATTCAAATTAAAGGAGAGATTGGAAAAAATAAAACTTTATTAAGTAATGAGAAAGCGAAAAAAGTATTAGGATTTAAACCAGAATATTCGTGGAGAAATATTAATTAAAAGTTTAAATTCATTAAACCATCTTTGTCAAAATTTATTGGAATTGGATCTGATATTTCACCAATAAAATTTCCATCTTCATCATCATGTAAAAAAGCCATAAAGAAAAATTTATTATCTTTTTCAACAATTCTACCAGCATAAAGTTCTATTTCAGAGTTTGTTGTTAAATAAGGACCAGGTGCTAAATTCCATGGACCTTCAAATTTATCAGCAATTAAATAATGTGTTCCTCGTTTATTTGGCCCATTATAATTTTTCTTAAATTCATCAGACCAATCTTCAGGATGATTGCAAAATAAACAATACCATTTATTTTCAACTTTAAATATTTGTGGGACTTCTAACTGACTAAAAAAACCTCCAAATAAAGGTTTGGTAGATTTCCATTCATAGAGATCATTCGATTCTGCCATACCAATAACACCACACTGATAGGGATCGCTATTGATTGAAGCTCTTGCAGTGTAAGCCATTATAAATTTATTTTCATAAGGGTGTTTCATTACCCATGGATCACGCATAGCACGATCTTTCCAATAATTGTCATTCTCTAGATCTTGGTAGATATTTGTATCTAAATCTAATGCTAATCCATTTCCACATCTATTAAAAGAATAGGGTGTGTCACCTATTGCATGACCAATTCTTTGTTTACTGCCATTTTCTTTTTTATTTCTACCTGTATAAAAGTAGTGCCACATAAGATTATTTTTAATTATAGACCCTGTCCAAGTTGTATAGTCATCAAAATTTTCATTATCAGATGGAGCAAAAACCGTTCCATGATGTTCCCAATTAATTAAATCTTTTGAAGTAGCTAATCCATGCGTAACATTATTGTGTCTTAGATCAGGATTTTTTAATGATTTATCGGCTTGAAGAAAATAGCAATACCAAATATCATTATCCTTGTTTAACCAAAAATCCCAAAGCCATTTTTCTTTTAGTTTAATCAATTTAATTTAAAGAAACTTCAGCTATTGAAGCAGTATCCTCCAAATATAAATATAATTTTTCATTATAATAAATCATATCTCTTATTCTTTCACCAATATGAACTCTTTCAATTTTTATATTTTCAGCATTACCGTTGTTTACTCTATTTGGAGTTGAAAGTTTTTTATTATCGTAATCATATTCAAAAAAATAAAGAGATTCATCTTTCATTGATGCTACCACATAACTATTCTTTTTATCTAATCCAACTATTTGAGAAATCCCAATAGATGGATTAAAGTAAATTAAAGGTTCAATAAAATTATATTCAGAGTGAGATTTATGTAGTGGATATTTTACATACTTTTTTTTATTATAAGGTGCGTTTTTTCCTCCATAATGCTCTCCATAAGATGAAATAGCCCAACCATAATTAGGAATTTTATTTAGGCTTAACTCTATTAAATTAATTTCATCACCACCTTCAGGTCCATGCTCTGCCTCTAATAAAAAATTATTTTTTTTATTGTAATATAATCCTTGAGGGTTTCTATGACCCATACTTACAACTTTGTAATCTTTTGTGTTTTTATTAATTTCGATTATTTTACTAAATATACTATCTTCTTTCTGGGCTCTAAATCTACTTCTAAAATCACCAGTAGAAAAAAATAGATTTTGATCATCCACATTAATTATTCGTCCTCCAGATTGATGTGCATTAAACTCACCATCAATATTATCATAAAAATGAACACATTCATCTGACGTGAAAAGATTTTGAAATATAATAAGTTTTAAATTCATTTTCCCATGTAATAAACTTGTATTCCAACAATTTTCTTTCACTTCTCTTGTGTAAGATACGTAAATTTGATCTTTGTAAATATTTACATCTTTTATTGAGAACCAACCACCTTCTAACCAATCAAAATCATGTATTCTTGATTTTCTAAACTGTTCTTCACCTATGAATTTACTAATATTTGTTTTAATTTGTTTAAAATCTAAATCATTAGTATTGTTATTAATCTGATTAGAATATGCCAATACACCACTAGCTGAAATTAAAATTAAGTTATTATTATATGTTTCTAAATATCCACTTGCTGGAAATTGATTAGCTATACCATATAATAATATATTTTTTTGAGGACTATAAACTTTTGTTTTGATTTTGTTATTTGAAAAACTGTGTTCAGTGTTAATTGCATATTCTAAATTCTTATTATTTTTTTTGATTTCTAAATCAAATTCATAAGGATCAAATTGTTCAAGTATTGTTGTTAATATTTGAGAGTTATATTCAGTTTCAAAACTATCATCATATAAATCTTTATATGCTTCTTCAAATAATTCTTTTTGTGCTCTGAATTGATTACGTTCTTTTTTGAGATCTTTTATTTGAGTTTTTAAATTTGTCGTATTTTTATGAAATAAAATGTATTTATAAACAAACTGATTTAGATTATTGTTAATTTGTTTATTTATATATGTGAAATCGAATAAAAAATTAAAAGAAAGAAAGACAAATATTAAAATTATAAAAAAATTTCTTAAAAATATCACTCAAAAAATCTATCAAAAAAAAAACTAATTTCAATATTTTAATATTTAACTCGGTTTTTTGATTTATTTAAATATAGTAAATTTAGTAAATTTTGTGAACTAATATTAGCCATTTTTTCTCTTGTCTCAAAAGTAGCACTTCCATTATGAGGAGATAACAAAACGTTTTTTAATTTTAAAAATTTATTGTTAATTTTTGGCTCCATTTCAAAGACATCTAATGCCGCACCAGATATTAAATTTTTATTCAAAGCATCTAATAAATGAACTTCATTAATAACAGATCCTCTTGAAACATTTACTATTATAGAAGAGGGCTTCATGAGTTTAAAGATAGTTTTGTTTATTAAGTCTTTTGTTTTTCTTCCACCAATACATGTAATTACCATTACATCAATTACACTAGCCATATCTTTTAAATTTTTGAAATATTTATATTTTAATTTTTTTTTATTTGGTCCAAAATAAACTATTTTCATAGAAAGTGTTTTTACTCGTTTAGAAAATGCTTTACCTATTTCACCCATACCTACAATTCCTACTTTTTTGTTAGTAAGGCTAGTTGTTAATTCAAACGGTCTTTTACTCCATTTTTTTTTCAAAATAAAATTATGGGCCTCATTTATTTTTCTTGATAAAGACATCATGAGGCCAAGTGCTAAGTCAGCAACATCGTCAGTAAGAACTTTAGGTGTATTTGTTATAACTATTTTATTATTTTTACAATAATTCAAATCAACACCATCATACCCAACACCAAATACTGAAACTATTTTTAGATTTTTAAATTTTTTAAGAAATTTTTTATCAGTTTTAAAACCACCGGTGACAACTATTCCTTGGTATTTATTAAAATCAATTTTACCCTCCAATTTCCATAAACAATCAACACTAAAATTTTTTTTATAAACATGCACAAAATCTTTTATTAAAATGTCAGTTATTAAAATATTGTATTTCATTAAATATTAATCTGTACTTGATTTAGACCACAGATTAATTTTTTCTTCTTTTGCATATTTATCTATTTCTTTTAATTCAGAATTACTAAAAGTTAGATTATTTTGACTATCTAAACATTCATCTAATTGCTTTACTGTTCTTGCGCCAATTAGAGCTGATGTCATATTTGGGTGACGAAGTATCCAAGAAAGTGCCATTTGAGGTAAAGATTGTCCTCTTTTATTTGCAATTTTTGTTAACTCTTTAATTTTAACTAAATAACTTTTTGTAATCATTTTTTTATCAAGAGATGAATTATCTGAAATCCTTGATACTTTAGGTATATTTTTTAAATATTTTCCCGATAACATTCCTTGTGCGAGAGGAGAGAATGCAATACATCCAATATCTAATTTTTTTAATGTAGATAATAAATCTTTTTCCACCCATCTATTGATCATCGAGTAAGATGGTTGATGAATTAAACAACTAATACCTCTATCTTTTAATAACTTGTTCATTTTAATTGTTTGTTTTGAACTATATGATGAAATTCCTACGTATAAAGCCTTACCACTTGTAACTGATTGAGCTAGTGCATCTGCTGTCTCTTCTAAAGGTGTTAATGGATCAAAACGATGAGAATAAAAAATATCTACGTATTCTAGCTTCATTCTTTTCAAACTTTGATCAAGGCTTGCAGTTAAATATTTTTTTGAACCCCATTCACCATATGGACCATCCCACATATGATACCCTGCCTTACTTGATATTATCATTTCGTCCCTATATTTTTTAAAATCTGAATTCATAACTTTACCAAAATTTTCTTCTGCAGATCCAGCAGGTGGACCATAATTATTTGCTAAATCAAAATGAGTTACACCTCTATCAAATGCTCTAAAAAGCATCTTCTTTGCTTCTTTTGACATAGATTTTTTCCCACCAAAGTTATGCCATAGACCAAGTGTAATAGGTGGTAAAAGCAATCCGCTATTTCCACATCTTCTGTATTCTAATTTTTTATATCTTTTATTATTTGCTTTATAGGCCATTAATACTTTTTAAGTATATTTAGCTTTTACATCAAGTAATTATTTAAACTTAAATAATATAAAAACTTTTAATTAATTTTGATGTTTTTGTTTATTCCACATTAATGCGTATAACCCATCTTTATTTAGTAGGCTTGAATGATCTCCTTCTTCAACAATATTTCCTTTATCTATAACAATTATTTTATCTGCATTTGACACAGTTGAGAGTCTATGAGCTATAATTAATGTGGTTTTACCTTGAGATATTTTGTTTAAATTTTTATTTATTTCTTTTTCTGTATTAGTGTCTAATGCTGATGTTGCTTCATCAAAAAAGAGGATTGATGGATTTTTTAAAACAGCTCTTGCTATAGCAACTCTTTGTTTTTCTCCTCCAGATAATTTAAGACCTCTCTCACCCACAATAGTATTGTATTTATCAGGAATACTTTCAATAAAATCATGGATACCAGCAATTTTTGCTGCATTTATTACATCTTCTTCACTTGAGTTTATCAAACCATAAGAAATATTATAAAAAATTGTGTCATTGAATAAAACTGTATCCTGGGGGACGACACCTATCATTTGTCTTAATGAGTTTTGTTTGTATTTTTTTATATTTTTCTTATTAATTAATATTTCTCCACTATCTGGATCATAAAAACGAAACAATAATTTACTTATTGTTGATTTCCCTGCACCAGTTGGTCCAACTATCGCTAAAGATTTACCTTCTGGTATACTAAAGGATATATTTTTGATAATTGTTCTTTTATTTTCATATCCAAAAAAAATATTTTTAAAAATTATTTCTGCATTATTGTTATTTAAATGTTCACTTCCACTATCATCAATATTATTTTTTTCTTTTAAAAGATTAAACATATTTTCCATATCAACTAACGATTGTCTTATTTCGCGATAAATAGTTCCTAGAAAATTTAATGGCTGATAGAGTTGAAGCATATAAGCATTGATAACTACAAAACCGCCAACAGTTATAGTTTTATTCTGAATTCCAAATACTGTTAAAACAAGCATAAAAGTTATTCCAATCATTATTACAAATGTTTGGCTAATATTTAAAAGAGATAAGGATGTCCTGTTCTTGTTTGCTGCGTTTTCATATTTTTCTAGTGACTCATCTAATCTTTTAAACTCATGATTTTCGTTATTAAAATATTTAACAGTTTCAAAATTAAGAAGACTATCAATCATTTTAGTACTTGCAGCATTATCTGCTAAATTCATATCTTTTCTAAATTGCAATCTCCATTGAGTAATTGTAAATGTTAAAATAACATAGATAGAAATAGTAATAAAAGTTATGATTGCGTATTCAAATCCGTATAAGGTAAGTAAAATAAATATAACAAGAACTAGCTCAATAAATGTTGGAACTACATTAAATAGAACATAGCGTAATAAAAAATCTATTCCTTTTGTCCCCCTATCAATAAATCTATTAAGACCTCCAGTCTGTCTTGAAAGATGGAAATCTAAAGACAAAAAATGTAAATGTTTGAAAACTTTTAGACTTACTCTTCTAATAGCATTTTGAGATACTTTAGAAAAAAGAGCGTCTCTGATTTCATTAAAAGCAAATGAAGCTATTCTTACAATTCCATAAGATATAATAATAGCAATCGGAACATATAATAATAAATTTATACCACTACTTAAATCATTAAGTGAATCAACAGCATTTCCAAGGATTAAAGGTGTATAAACGCTAGCTACTTTTGCTAATATCATACTCAACCCAGCTAAAACTACTCTTATTCTAAGATCTTTTCTGCTTTTGGGCCATAAATAAGGGAGTAATAATTTTGATGTACTAAAGAAAGTAGAATCTTTTTTCATATCATATTTTTAAAATTAAAAAATTATCCTTATAAAAATTGATTAAATAAGTCTTGTAAATTTTATACATAGTTCACATTAATCAATAATTAGCAATGTTTGTAATATTTTAAAGTAAATGTTGCTTTCTGTATTTGATAATATTTTTATATAATAATATATAATATTAATAAATGACTGACTTACAATGGTATGCCTATCTTGGAGGATTTGTAGCATTCGCAATCGGATGTTACGTATATTATCTCTCTAGAAATAAAAATTTAGATGATCAACAAGTTAAAAATAGAAAAAGAGTTATGAATTTTTTTTTAATTATAGCTTTAGTTTGTGTTGGTTATTCGTGGTTGTAAATATAAGAGATAACTTTTGAAATATTATATTGCAATTGATGCTGGGACTTCAGTAATAAAGACTGTAATATTCAATACAAATTTCAAACACATAAATTCTTATAGTGTTAAAAACCCAGTAATAACTGATAAGTTTGGTAAATCTGAAATTGAAATGGAAAAATTTTGGTCACTTACCGCAAAATGTATTAAACATTTAATAAAAAAATCTAAAATTCAGTCACAATCAATTGCTGGTTTAGGCATAACTGGAAATATGGTTGGGTTTTGGTCAATTAATAATAAAAATAAACCAGTAAGAAATGCAATTTTGTGGAATGACACAAGAAGCCAAAAAATTTTCACTAATAAAAAAATATTTGATCAAATTTATAAAATTACAGGCTCTATCACACAATATGGCTGTACTATACCGATCCTAAAGTGGATGACTAAATTTGAAAGTGAAAATTTAAAGAAAATTAAATACATCTTAACGTGTAAAGATTGGTTAAGATTTAAATTAACAGGGAATATAAATAATGATGAAACAGAAGTTTCAGTATACCCAGGAGATATAAAAAATAAAAAATTATCAAAAAAAATCTTCAAAATTTTTAACCTAAGTACTAAATATTTTAAACTTTTCCCAGAAATAAAAAAATCAAATGAATTAGGAGGATTCGTTACTAAGAGTGCATCAAAATTAACAAGTTTAAAAGTTGGTACTCCAGTCATTATAGGATGTGGTGATGTAATAGCTTCTATTCTAGGGGCTGGTGGAATTAATCATAACAAAAAAATAAGTATTATTGGAACTACATGTCATAATATCATAGTTAAAAATAATTCGAAAATTTCTCAAGATGGTTCAGGTTTATTTTTTGCTTCTTTAAATAATACATGGTTAGAAACTAAAATAAATGTTGCAGGTACAACTAATATTGATTGGGTCATTGATAATTTTTACAAAAATCCAAAAAAATATTCACAAAAAATTAAAATAATTAATAATTTTGAAAAAAAATATTTAACTTTTAAATATCCAGAAAATTCATTGATATTTCTACCTTATATAAATTATGGAGGATCAATATCTCCATTTGTGAATTTAAATTCTAAAGCTGAAATTTTTGGCATTTTACCACATCATAAAAATTTTGATGTTATGACTGCTTGTTATGAAGGTTTAGCATTATCTATTAAGGATTGTTATGCGAATAAAATTAAAACTAAGGACAGTCTTTATCTTGCAGGAGGTGCATCAAAAAGTAAAGTTTTACCTCAATTAATTTCAAATGTTTTAAATACTAAAGTTAAAATTTTAAATAATTCCGAATTAGGTGCATTAGGTATTTCATTCTTAATTGACAGTTATTTACATAAAAAAGATTTAAAAAATTTAATTAATGATCACCAAAATATTGGTCATATTTACACACCACAAAGAAAACATTCCAAATATCTTAATAATAAATATCAAAAATATAAAAAATTAAGAGAGTCATTAAATAATATTTGGTGAAAGTTTTAAATTTAGTTGATAATATTAGTATATTGATATTAAAATATTAATCATAAATTAAGTGAGGAAAAATGAATAAAATATTACTATTTTTTATTACAATTCTATTTTCTTTGAATGCTTATGCTGTAACAAATGTTACTTTTTGGCATATGGAAGGTGTTCCGCATAGAGTAGATAGAATTCAAACATTAATAGATGAATTTAATTCTGCAAATCCAGATATTAATGTAACACAAGAAGTTCAAAATTGGGGTGAAATTTATGCTAAAGCTCCTGCATCAGTTGCTGCTGGAACTGCACCAGAAATATTAGTTGGTATTCCAGATTTTACTCCCATACTCGCCGATATGGGTGCAGCACAACCAGTTGAGGATTTTGTTGCAGAGTTAGATTCAAAATATGGTTTTTACCAAAAAGCACTCGATCAATATACTTATAATGGTCATACCTGGGCTGTTCCTTTATGGAACATGGGTTTATCACTATGGTATAGAAAAAGTGATTTTGAAGCGGCTGGAATTGAGCCACCAAAAACTTGGTCTGATTTAAAGAAAGCTGCTAAAGCTCTGACTAAAGATGGAGTTTATGGAATAGGCCTTCCTGGCAATAAACAGCTTTATACTGATCAAACAATCTATAGTTTTATGGTTAACTCAGGTGCAGAAGAAATTTATAATTCTGATGGTACTCTAAGATTTGATAATCCTCAAACTGTAGCAGCATACGATGTTTATAAAGAATTATATCAATATTCAGCTCCTGATGCAGCAAACTGGACTTGGGGCGAAGCTGAAGCTTGTTTTGCAAGTAAAGGCTGTGCAATGATATTACAGTTTACTGTTATCTCTACATATGATTCACAAGCTGGTGGAGATGCTAGTGACTTAGGTGTAATTCAAATACCTCACGCAAACGGTAAAGCTCATAGAGCTGGAACTGTTTCATATGTAAATTCTGCAATGATAATGACAGCAGATGAGGCAAAAATGGAAGCTTCTAAAAAGTTTCTAAGTTTCTTAATGGAGCCTGGAAATTATGGAAGATTCATCAACATGGAGCCAGGATTATTTTTACCAATAACTGAAGCTGGAAGTAAAGATTCAACTTATTGGGATGATCCGGTTGTTGTAAAATATAAATCACAAGTAGAAACAATGTTAGACAATTCAACAAGAGGAAGTCTATTTGGTTTTACAAATGGTAATACTTTTACAAGCATATCATCTATATCTGCTCAGAATTTATTAGCTCAAACTCTTCAACTAACTTTAATCGATGGCAAAAGTGCAAAAGATGCAGTTAGTGAAGGTATGGAAATAATGACTGAAGCTATTGAATAATTTATAACATTTTCAGCACCTCTCTTTGAGGTGCTGTCATTTTTGTGAAAAAAAATAATATTGAAGGTTGGCTGTTTGTATCTCCATTAGTCATTTGGATTTCCCTTATTATTTTAGTTCCAATTTATATA
Organism: uncultured Alphaproteobacteria bacterium; assembly: GCA_902541435.1. Taxonomy (GTDB): domain Bacteria; phylum Pseudomonadota; class Alphaproteobacteria; order HIMB59; genus CACPNW01. The sequence goes on along the minus strand of CACBQR010000001.1, from coordinate 114,794 downwards.
GCATTTGAATTAAGTTTGTTTAATGTCAAGATAATTGGTACATCAGGAAAATTTGTAGGTATTGATAACTACATAAAACTATTTGGTAAATCTAAATTTTTAAATGCTTCATTAAATAGTTTCTATTGGATAATTGGTAATGCAATCTGTCAGACATTTTTTGCATTCACTATTGCCTTAACTATCAACTATAAATTCCCTGGTAAAAAAATTATGGCTAATTGGATTATTTTGTCATTTATTATTCCAACAGTAGTTGTTGTTGTTATTTGGAAATTAATGTTAAGTAGTAGTAGTGGTGTAATAAATTCAGTTTTAATTGATATTGGATTATTAGATGAAGCAACGGGTTTCTTTAGTTCTCCTAATAAAGCTTTTATAAGTTTAGTTCTAATAAACTCATGGCGTTGGAGTCCTTTTCTAGCATTAATTATTCTTTCTGGGCTTAATTCTATAAATAGGGAAATGTATGATGCATCTAAAGTTGATGGAGCGAATTTTGTTCAACAATTTCTTTTCATTACATTTCCAAACCTTAAAAGTGTTCTTTTTGTTTTAGGTCTAGTTGGTACATTACTATCATTTAATATATTTGACATTATATGGTTAATCACAAAGGGCGGACCATCAAGTGCTACAACTACATTACCGTTATTAATTTATGAAACTGCGTTTACTAAATTTAGAATTAGTCAAGCTGCGACCTTATCAATAGTTACTAGCTTTTTGTTATTACTATTTTCAATAATATTTATCAAATCCATGGCGCCAAAAGAAGATGATTAAAGAAAATAATATCAAACTTATATTTTTAAGCTTATCTTTATTATTAATAATACTTATTTTTTTCTTTCCTTTTTTTTGGATAATTACATCATCTTTTAAAAGCCCTGAAGAAATTATTGCTACATCTACAACTATTATTCCAAGATCTTTTACTTTAGAGCATTATAATAAAATATTATTTAACTCAGATTTTTTTATATATTTAAAAAATAGTTTAATAGTTTCATTTTCTTCTATGATAATTTCCATCATTTTATCTGTATCAGCAGCTTATGGCTTACATAAACTTAAATTTTATGGAAATAAATTTGTAGAATACTCGCTTCTAGTTACTTATGCTTTTCCAGGAGTAATTTTATTAGTACCTATTTATTTATTGTTTGCAAAAGTAAATCTACTTAACAGTTATTTTGCTTTGATTGTTGTTAATGTTTTATTTGCCACTCCATTTGCGGTTTGGATGTTAAAAGCTTTCTTTAAATTAATTCCTAATGAGATAGAGGAGGCGGCATATATTGATGGCGCATCTAGATATATCGTAATTTCTAGAATTATTGTTCCTCTAGCTGCCCCAGGTATAGCGAGTGTAGCAATTTTTTGCTTTATTATTTCTTGGACAGAATATCTTTTTGCGTCAATATTAATAAGTGGCGATGATCTAAAAACCTTACCTGTTGGTCTAGCTGGAATTGTTGGTCAATATCAAATTGATTGGGGTTTTTTATTATCTGGAGCTGTTCTTGCAAGTTTACCAGTGATATTATTATTTGTATTTATTGGAAAATATTTTGTATCTGGTTTAACTGAAGGAGCAGTTAAATAATTGAATAAAATGAAGGAGGAAAAATGACAGTAGCAAGAATAACAACAATTAACTTTAAATCTAAAGAAGATGCTGATGAATCTATTAAAGATTATTCAGCAAAAGCACCAAGTGAATTTCCTGAAGCACAACAATTACTACAAATTCGTGCAAGTGATACAACTGTAATGGCTGTATCTTTATATGCTGATAATGATGCAATGGAGCGTGCTTCTGCAGCTAGAGCTAAAAGAATGAGTAATAATGAAAAAACTTTTGATGTTGTTGATACAAAGACTGGTGAAGTAACATTAAATCATAAAAATTAAAAAAGGAGTGCCCGTAGCTCAGTAGGATAGAGCACCAGATTCCTAATCTGGGGGCCGCATGTTCGAATCATGCCGGGCACGCCAAATATTCATTTTCATATATTTTGTTTCGATTATACTTAATTGAATAATTATGGACAAATTACTACAAAGGTCAAATGGGGAAATTAATATTGAATTATTTGATAATAATTTTAAAAAATATTTTCAAAGTGGATGTTGTAAAATTTTAAATCCAAATGATTATAATAAAAGTAAAGAATTAGTTTTAATTAACACTGCAGGAGGAATTACTTGTAATGATAATATTGAAATTAATGCTACAATTCATAATTCTGAATTAAGTATTTGTACGCAAGCCGCTGAAAAGATTTATTCAGGAATAGGTGATCCTGCTAAAGTAGACATAAATATCAATTTAAATAATTCAACTTTGTATTGGTTGCCCAAAGAGTTAATTTTATTTGATAATTCAAAATTAAGAAGAAGTATAAATATTAATCTATCAAATAATTCTAATTTGATTTTTTGTGAAACTACGATTTTTGGAAGAAAAGCAATGTCTGAAAAAATTAAAAATATTTCTTTCTCTGATCAATGGAAAATTATTAAAAATTCTACAATAAAGCATTTTGAAGCAATTAATATAAAAGGATCAACGATTGATAATTTTAAAAACAATTATACCTTTAATAATCAATCATCTTTATCAACAATTTTAATTTTTGGTGATATTATTCATCAACTTGAGTCTGAGTTAAGTAAAATTATAAAAAACTTAGAAAATCATTATTGTGAAATGACAAAATTTGATGATAAGATTATAATTAGGTGCTTAGCCGATGATAATTATGATTTAAAAAAAACACTAAATTTTATTATGAAAAATATAATAAATGATAAACTACCAAAAAGTTGGGGTCTATAAATGAAATTAACACCAAGAGAAAAAGATAAGTTGATGGTCAGTATGGCAGCTAATGTTGCCAGAAAACGTTTAGAAAGAGGTGTTAAACTTAATTATCCAGAAGCGATAGCGTTGATAACAGATTTTGTCATAGAAGGTGCAAGAGATGGAAAAATGGTGTCAGAATTAATGGAAACAGGTGCGCACGTAGTTAAAAAAGAAGATTGTATGGATGGTATTCCTGATATGATACCAGAAGTACAAGTTGAAGCAACATTTCCAGATGGAACAAAATTAGTAACAGTACATAAACCGATTAGATAATGAAACCTGGTGAAATAATAACAAAACAAACTAGTGACATTCATTTAAATGTTGAAAGACAATCAATAACTTTAAAAGTTTCAAATAGTGGGGATCGTCCAATTCAAGTTGGTAGTCATTATCATTTTGCTGAAACAAATGAATATTTAAAATTTGATAGAGAAAAATCACATGGTATGCGTTTAGATATACCGTCTGGTACAGCCGTTCGGTTTGAACCTGGTCAATCAAAAGATGTAGAATTAATTCCAATAACGGGAAATAGGAAGATATTTGGTTTTAATAAGAAAGTAATGGGTCAATTGTAATGAAAAAAATTAAAAGAGAAGCTTATGCTGATATGTATGGACCAACAACTGGTGATAAAGTTAGACTTGCTGACACTGAACTTTTTATTGAAGTGGAAAAAGATTTAACAACATATGGTGAAGAAGTAAAATTTGGTGGAGGAAAAGTTATTCGAGATGGAATGGGGCAATCTCAAGTATCTCGCAAAGACGGCGCTGTTGATACAGTTATAACAAACGCTTTAATTGTTGATGTAAATGGAATTTATAAAGCTGATATTGGTCTTAAGGATGGATTAATTTATGAAATTGGAAAAGCAGGTAATCCAGATACTCAACCCAATGTAAATATTATTATTGGACCTGGAACAGAAATAATTGCTGGTGAAGGCAAAATTATAACAGCTGGTGGATTTGATAGTCATATACATTTTATTTGTCCTCAACAAATAGATGATGCACTTCATTCTGGTATTACAACTATGTTGGGAGGTGGAACTGGTCCTGCACACGGTACTTTGGCAACTACAGTTACACCTGGACCATGGCATATAGAGAAAATGATACAATCAGCTGATGCTTTTTCTATGAACTTAGCTTTTGCAGGAAAAGGAAACAGTTCATTACCTAAAGCTCTTGAAGAACAAGTAATTTCTGGTGCAAGTTCACTTAAATTACATGAAGATTGGGGCACAACTCCAGCAGCTATCGATAATTGTTTAAATGTAGCTGATGAACATGACATTCAAGTTATGATTCACACTGATACATTGAATGAAAGTGGATTTGTAGAAAGCACGATTAAGGCGATTAATGGAAGAACTATTCACGCTTTTCACACAGAGGGAGCAGGAGGAGGTCATGCGCCTGATATTATAAAAGTTTGTGGTGAAGAATATGTTATTCCTTCATCAACAAACCCCACAAGACCTTATACTGTTAATACAGTTGAAGAGCACTTAGACATGTTAATGGTTTGTCATCACCTTGATAAATCAATACCAGAAGATGTTGCATTTGCTGAAAGTAGAATTCGAAAAGAAACAATTGCCGCAGAAGATATACTCCATGATATGGGAGCATTTTCAATTATTGCATCTGATAGTCAAGCAATGGGTCGTGTTGGTGAAGTTATTATAAGAACATGGCAAACAGCACATAAAATGAAAGTACAACGTGGACAATTAAAGGAAGAGCAGGGTGATAATGATAATTTACGTGTTAAACGTTATATTGCAAAATATACAATTAATCCTGCCATTGCTCATGGTATTTCCGATCATATTGGCAGTATCGAAAAGAATAAACGCGCAGATATTGTCATTTGGGATACTGCTTTTTTTGGTGTTAAACCTGAAATGGTTTTGCAAGGTGGAAGTATTTCTTGTTCGCAAATGGGTGATCCTAATGCTTCTATTCCAACACCACAACCAGTGTATTCGCGACCAATGTTTTCTTCTTTTGGAAAATCATTAGAAAAATCTACTGCAACATTTGTAAGTAAAGCGTCTTTAGATAAAAATTCATTCAAAAATTCTGGAATTAGCAAATCTTTATTGCCAGTTAAAAATATTAGAAAAATTTCTAAAAAAGATATGGTATTAAATGATTATTGTCCAAATATAGAAGTTAATCCAGAAACTTATGAAGTTAAGGCAGATGGAGAATTAATTACCTGTGAGCCTGCTAAAATACTACCTTTAGCTCAACGTTATTTCATGTATTAAATTTTATGCAAACAGCTTTTAAAATAACAGATCACAAAGATGCTAGTAAAAATATACAAGATGAAATTACTTTATCTTATGAAGAACGATTTATACGACGAAAAAAATTAACAACAGATAATGGAACGGAATTTTTAGTTAATCTAGAAGAAACAGTCAGTATGGATGAAGATCATTATTTCGAATTAGAAAATGGAAATTTAATTCAAGTAGTTTCAAAAGAAGAAAATTTGATTGAAATTACAGGTAATAATTTAAAACATATTATTTGGCATATTGGCAACAGGCATTTACCTTGTCAAATTGAAGAGAAAAGAATTCTTATTCAAGATGATGCTGTAATTTTAGATATGATTTTAAAATTACACGGGAATGTAAAAAAAGTTTTTGAAAAATTTAAACCTGAAGGTGGAGCTTACGGTATGGGACGTACTCATAGTCATAAACACTAAAATGAAAAAAATAAAAGATCCTCTTCAAATATTACAAATTTGGTTTTCTTCGTCCTTTCCTGTTGGTTCATATGCATACTCACATGGTTTAGAGGCATTAATAGATGGTAATAAAATTAAAAATAAAGATGATGTTAGAGAATATTTAGAAGCATTATTATTTTATGGCAGTCTTCGAAATGATTATATTTTTTTAAAGTCTGTGTATGTGGGTGAAGAAATTAATGACTTAATTCTAGCAAGTGCTTCTTCCAAAGAAAGACACATAGAAATGATTGATATGGGTAATTCATTTCGAAAGATAATGAAAGATAGTTGGGAGCTAGTATTAGAAGAAAATACATCTTTTGTTTATTGTATTAGCAAAGCAGCTCTTCATTTTAATATAAAATTTGATGACTTAATTAAATTTTATCTCCAGTCATATATTTCAAACTTAATTAATGTTTGTGTAAAGCATATTCCTATATCACAAAAAGATGGACAAATATTAAATGTTAATTTTATTGATCAAATACAAAAATTTTTAGATCAATCATACCAATTAACTCTTAAAGATATTGGAACGAGTTTTTTTATTGGTGATATTTTTGCAATTAAACATGAAAATTTAGATTCAAGGATTTATTTAACATGAACAATATAAATGGTCCGTTAAAAGTTGGTATAGGTGGAGGAATAGGAACAGGAAAAACTAGCTTAACAGAAGCTTTATGCCGTCATTTATCAAACAGAATTTCAATGGCAGTAATATCAAATGATATTTATACAACTGAAGATGCAGAATATTTAATGAGAGCTCAAGTTCTTCCTATGGAAAGAATTAAAGGAGTTGAAACAGGTGGGTGTCCCCATACGGCTATCCGAGAAGATTGTTCAATTAATTTACTAGCCGTTGATGAAATGAAAAATAAATTTCCTGATTTAGAATTAATACTTATTGAATCAGGCGGCGATAATTTGGCAGCTACTTTTAGTCCAGAGTTAGTTGATTTAACAATTTATATGATTGATGTTGCCCAAGGAGCAGACATTCCAAGAAAAAAAGCTCCTGCTATAAAAAAATCAGATTTGTTGATAGTTAATAAAGTTGATTTAGCACCTCATGTCGATGTTAATATTGATCAAATGGAAGAGGATGTAAAGGAAGCCAGAAATGGGTTACCTTATGTTTTCGGTGAAATGAAAAATAATAACGGAATAGAAAAAATTTCTGACTTCTTAATTTCTCAAGGTGGGATTTAATATTCTTGCTTCTCTAAAGTGTACACAGTGTCTGTACTATTAAATTTTGCATCAAATTCTTTTGATTTTGGATCTTCAAATAAAGCATAAAATTTATCTTGGTCAGTAACATTGGCCATACTAATAACATGACCATCTTTCACAAAAGCCATATCAAAGCCATCTGTGTATTTAGCTATATCTTCTTTAAAGTAATTATATAATTCCATATAATCATCTTTCGTAAATGTTCCTTTTGTAACAACACATAAGTTCATATTTTTCTCCATTTATTCAAAAAAAAATCCTCGCCATTTCTCTTAATGGGAGGATAATTTTATACGTATCTCTTTTTAGCTGCTTGTGAACCGCAATAGAGTCAAATCGTTCTAATAAATACATAATACAAATTTATTACAATTCAATTAAATCTAATAATGTTATTAAAATTAAATAGCTCTTTTTGATAAAAGTTAATTTATTTGAACTTCTCATTACACAACCTATATATCAATTATGAAAATTTTAGAAAATATATCTAATTTATTTAACCAAAATAAAAATAATTCAGTCAAAGAAGATACTATTCCAGAAAATTTTCGTAGCAAAGAATTAGAATGGAAATTAGCTTTACTTGTTAGAAACATTGATGATGTAGAAGATATTGATCTAAAATTTGTTAGTGTTTCAAAAAAAGATATAGGTACCAAAAAAGATTTATTTACATCCTATAGATTGGATTTCAATGGAAGAGAAAAATTAAATCTATTTAAAAAGAAATACAAAAATATACTTTTATAAATTACTCATATTTATCAGAATACAAATAAGGTATCCCAATAACCAAAATAATATAGAAAACCATAAAGCCTGCAATAAGAGGTATAACTTCTGCAGCTGGTACTGTACTAAACGGCCCTAAAACAAACCCATAAATAACAAAAAGAATATTTAAACCTACTAAATAATAACCACCACTTTTTTTCATGCTATACAACATATAAATTGTGTAAGCGATTGCTAATTGAAAAACTATACTCACAATAAAATCTAAAGTGGAAATCTGAACATTAAAATCTCCTACAGGTGGTTGAACACCTTGACCTGAAAAGTATCCATACGTAATTCGATAAGTTGTATCAATAAAATCTAAAGAGATAAGGATCAGCATTATCCAATGTAAAGGTTTAAATAATCTTTCTTTCACTATGATTAGCTTATTCTTTTTTCATAGATTCTTGCAATGAAACATTATTCTCATCTGAAGGTTTTGTATCTTTTTTAATTGATTGAATTTTATCAGAAAGTTTAATATCACCACTTATTTGACCGCCAAGTTTAATTTGTAAATTTTGATATTCAATTTTACCTGAAACTTTACCTTGTTCTTGAATAGTAAGAGTACCAGATGCTTTAATATCGCCATCAAATGCACCCCAAATATCAGCGTTATGAGTTTCAATCGCGCCTTTACAGTCACCAGTAGCACCTACTACTAAATTATCTGTTTTCATCGTAACATCTGCTTCACCGTCAATTTGCACTTCATCAGCTTTTTTAATTTCACCATTAATAACTACACCTTGACCAATAACAACTTTTGCAGATCCCTTAGCAGGTCTAAACACATCAGGTGTTGAACTTGTATTATCTTCTTTTTTATCAAACATTTTGCCTCCCTTATGTTTTTTAACGCAGGTATTCTTCGACTGCAGGAGTTTTGTTAGAGCAGGTTACTACAACTGCTATTAAAATATTTTAACATAAAAAACTAAAAAATTAAATATTAATGTTATTTTTCAATACTATTTTTGATGATTTACAACATCTACAAGTATAGCAATTACCAAATTCAATATTGTAATTGAACAAATTGAAATGAAACTAAAGAAATAAATCCAAGCCCACCAATAAACAGCTTGCATAGGTAGCATAACATTTTCCCAGCTAGATAAAGTTAAAACTTGAAATAGGGTGATTAGAGAAATTCCTAAATCAGCCCATCTTTCTGGATCATCTTCTCCAAATAAAATAGAGCCCATTGTTGCGTAAATATAGAGTATAATAAATAAAAGCAGACTGACAAAAAATACCCTCTTAATGGAAGCAAGAATAGCTTCTATAATTTTTTTTAATTCCGGAATAACTGATATTAGACGTAATACTCTAAAAATACGAAGAAGTCGTAGAACTAAAAAACTAGAATTATTTGGAATAGGAATGAGTGAGATTGCTACAATGATTGTATCAAATACATTCCAGCCATCTTTTAGGAAATTTTTCTTTTCTTTTTCTCCAATAAAACGAATTAAAATTTCAATAACAAAGAAAACAGTGATTGCATAATCAAGTAAGTGAATAGTATTTAAAAATATAGGATCTAATTTATATGTTGTAGCTCCAATAAGAATGGCATTTAATATAATTATAACAACAACAGAAAATTGAAAAATACGATTATCTTTCAACTTAGAAAAAAAATCTATCATATTAAATTAAATAGTTTTTAAGTTATCTATTTTCCTATCCATCACAAAAAACCACAAAGGAGGGATTAAAGCCATAATCAACATAATGGAGTAATTAGCAGGCATCTCTATTGCTTTTTCTTCTTGAGATAAAAGAGGATAGGGCTTTGATGCGCTCTGGTGATGCTCTGCATGAAGACCTAAATTAAATGTCGACCAATTAGCAGAGATGTGACGACTATTCCAAGAATGTAAATCTGTAAATCTCTCGTATCTTCCATTTTCTTTTTTTCTTTCTAAACCATAATGCTGAATATAATTTACTAACTCTAATAAGATTATAGAAACAAAAGAATGAAAGATAACAAAAACTAAACCATTAATACCGGCAATTAAAAAAGCGAATACTAAAAATAAAAATTCTAATACAAAATAATGAATCATTCTGTTTTGGAAACTAAATGTATTTAATCTTTTTCTATCAAGAATATTTTTTTCAATATTCCAAGATGAAATCACACTATTGATTACACAGCGAATAAAATAAAAATAAAAATTTTCCCCTCTTCTTGCTGTGGCAGGATCTTCTTTAGTAGCTACATTTAAATGATGACCATAAATATGTTCAATTCGAAAATGTCCATAACAACATAAAACTAATAAAAAAACTCCAATACCTCTCATAAATTTATTTTTACGATGAATGAGCTCATGTGCCGTTGTAATGCCAATAGAACCGCCAGACATACCTACAGCTGCCCCTAGAGCAGCGGCAGTTAATACAGTGATAGTGGAGTTTGAAACAACAACTAAACCAAATATAATTAAAAATAAAATACAGGGAAGAATGATTAAAATAGAAAAATTGTGAAACACACTTTCATTTAACTCAACATCATCTTTACTTAAGTAAGGTAATACAAGGTCGATAATTGGAACTAATACGAAAACCCAAATAAAAGGTGAAATTGACCAAGAGGGATTAATGATTAATCCTAAAGAACTAGTAAAAATCAATATTAGCGGTGTTACAAGATAAAAAATCATCAAAATAATTATATATTATTTTTTTTTCTAAACTAATACCTAAATTACTCTAAGAAAATTTATATGAATAATAACATAAAAGGTCTTATTTTAATTATTGTGGGGATGTTGTTCATCATTACCCAGGACGTTTTAATTAAATATACCATCCATGATGCCTCCTTAATGCAAATACTCGTATTTAGAGGAGGGGTAGGATTTTCATTGTTATGCCTATATTTAATATACACAAAACAACCAATATTCTTTGGAACTGCACACCCTTATATAGCAATTTTTAGAGGCTCAACATTCTTCTTCGGCTTTACCTTATTTTTTATTTCATTGAGCCAAATCACTTTAGCAGAAGCAACGAGTTTATTTTTTGTAAGTCCATTTTTTATTACTATTTATTCTTACTTTATTCTGAATATAAAAATTGGCTTGAATAGAATATTTTCAATTTTTGTTGGTTTTAGTGGAACGCTTTTAATTATTAAGCCAGAATTTAATGACATAAATATTTATATGTTATTTCCAATAATTGCTGCAGCCACCTATGCATTATCGATGACTTTGGCAAAAAAAACTTCAAAAAATGATAATTTATTTCAACAAACTTTTCATATTTATATAGGTGCATTTGTTGGAGGAAGCGCAATTAGTATTTTATTACATAATTCAGATTTTAATTTATCAATTTTTTATATTCTTAGTAATCCTTGGGTACTTAATGATCTTCAATTTATTGGATTAATACTTTTTATTTCTATAACTGGAAGTCTTGGGATATTTTGTTTGATTGCAGCATATAGAGTAGGTTCACCTCTAGTTAATAGTATAACTGAGTACGTACATCTAATTTTTGCAATAATAATAGGAATCATTATTTTTTCTGAAGTGCCCGATATAAATTCATTTATTGGAATTTTTCTTATTATGGTAAGCGGTATCTTTGTTGTATTTAGAGAAAATAAACGTGAGGAATTAGTCGTAGCCAAAACTACTCTTAGAACTTAATAGTTTAATAATATTGTAACAATTACAAAATAATATTAAGAAAAATATATGAAAAAATTTTTAATTAAAAGAGAAATACCTGGAGTTTCCAAAACTCCTTCTAATGATCTTGATAAAGGGGCTAAAGAGTCTGAAAAGGCACTTATTGAAATGAGAGAGGAAGGAAAAGAAATACAACAAGAACAAAGTTATGTTCTAAATGATGCAATTTATTGTATTTATAATGCTGCTTCTGAAGATCTCATTAAAGAACATGCTGAAAGATCTGGTGGAGTAGCTTCTGAAATAATTGAAATATCAGGTATTATTAAACACAATACTTCAACTATTTCTTAAATTTAATAAATTGTATTAGGTAAGAATGTATAGAAAAGCATTTTTTGCAATATGCTTGAATGGTTTTGCTTTGGCTTTTACCTGGGGAATTACTGTTACAAATATTCCATGGCTATTTGACAGAGTTGGGATAAAAGAAACTGATTTAGGAATTTGGTTTACAATTTTTGCAGTTCTTCAACTTATTTTTAGTCAATTATCAGGAAGAGTAATTGTTCCACTTATTGGTACCACTAAAACTTTAATGTTGGGTCAATTAAGTTTTGCTATTTTTCCGTACATTTTCATTACGGCAAATAATATACAAATTTTTTTTCTTTCAAGTATTCCATTATCAATAGCTGCAGGTTTAATTTTCCCTACTATCGCTAGTAGTACTAACTTTATTGAAAATAAAACCAAAAGAATTTATCAAACATACCAGCAAGCTTCATTTAGTTTTGGTTTTATTATTAGTGGTATTTTTGCAAGTTTATTTTTTTATTTAAATTTATATCCACCTCATATTTTTATAGGTTTAATATTCTTTTTAACTTTAATAATCATTCTTACATTCATATTTGGTTTATCTTCTGAAAATGATTACTATGAAAAATTAGCTAAATTTAAAATACCTGAAAGAAAAGTTTTATTCTTTGGATTAAATTTAGCAATATTTATGGGTACAGTTGGTATTATGCTAGAATGGACACCATTATGGTTAAAAAGAGATCTTAATGCATCCTTGTACGTTGCATCATTGTCAATTCTTTGTTGGGGAGGTGGAGAATTTGTAGGCAGAATATATGGTGAAAAAATTGTTAATGCTTACGGTGTAAAATTTGCAGCAGGTTATTTTGGTTTAGTTGGTTGTTTGATTTTCTTTATTTCTATTTTAACTGCGAATATTTATATTATTATTTTTGCAGTATTTTTATTTGCTCTCTCCACTTCAAATTTTTATCCAGTCGTTTTAATGCAAGGTTTAAAATATACTAATGAAAGTATATCAATCACTGCTGCAAATATCACAACAATTGCATTCTCTGGCTTTCTAATAGGACCAGCTATAATTGGATTTTCAGCGGAAACATTCGGTTTAACTTTTAATGTTATCGCTCTTTGTTTTATTTGGGCATTTAATGGATTATTGTTTATTTACTTTATTAATCAATTAAATAAATAATTTTATTTTATTGTAAGAATTTACTATTTCTATAGAAATTATTAATGACAAAAATATATGATTTCATAATAGCTGGTGGTGGAACGTCAGGAATTATTACAGCAACAAAATTAATTGATCACGGTGCTTCTGTTTTAATTTTAGAAGAAGGAATTAAATCAAATAATTTACTTTTATCGATGCCAGCTGGTTGGATTAAAGGTTTAGAAAATAGTCCATTCTTAAAATTTTATGAGTCTATTCCGCAAAAACAATTAAATAACCGTCAGCATTTTATAGCACAAGCCAAAACACTTGGAGGAGGCTCAAAAGTAAATGGAATGGTATATATGCGAGGTAAACCATCAGATTATGATAAATGGGAAGAGGAGAGTGAAGATAGTAATTGGAATTGGAACTCTTTACTTAAACATTTTGTTAAACTTGAAGATAATCAACGTATTCAAAATGAATATCATGGAAACAAAGGTAACTTAAAAGTTTCTGATCCTGGTTATATTGTAGAAGGTACAAACTTATATATCAAAACAATGCAAACCATGGGTTTGCCTTATAATGATGATTTCAATGATGGTGATCAATATGGAGTAGGAACTATGCAATACACCATTGGTAATGGCAAAAGGTGTGATGTGTATAGTGCCTTTTTAAAATCAAAAACTAATAATAAAAATTTAGAAATTAAGACTAGTTCTATTGTAACAAAAGTTATTCTTGATCAAAAAAAAGCAATTGGTGTTGAATGTATATCAAATGGTAAACCAACTAAATATTTTGCGAATGATATTATTTTAACATCAGGAGCATACATAACACCTAAAATTTTAATGCATTCTGGAATAGGGGAAGAAGAGCAATTACAACAATTTAATATTCCAGTAATTGAAAATTTAAAAGGTGTAGGTAAAAATTTGCAAGATCATCATGAAGTTCCTGTTATCTCGAGAGTAAAAGCTGGTTATAGTTATTATAAACAAGATGAAGGGTGGCGAATGATAAAAAATGGAATTCAGTATTTATTATTTAATTCAGGACCTGTACGATCACAAGGTGTCGATAGTTGCTCTTTTTTTAATCCAGAAAATTTAGAAGATAAAAAAGATCCTAAAATTAAACTGTATTGCGTGCCCATAATGTATACCGATAGAGATACAAAAGGCATAAAACCTGATCACGGTTTAACTCTTACATCTTGTCTAATGAATCCAAAATCACGAGGTGAGGTTAGAATTCAATCTTCCAACCCATTAGATTTACCTCTTATTGATCCAAATTTCTTAAGTCATGAAGATGATATGAATGTTATGTTAAATGCCGTTAAGCTTGCAAGAAAGGTAATTCAAACAAAACCTTTATCCGATATTGTTTTGGAAGAAACAGTTCCTGGTCGATCTATTAATTCAGATGAAGATATCATTAATTATTCAAAAAAAATGATTAAAACAAATTGGCACCCTGTTGGTACATGCAAAATGGGTAGGGACAATGATGAAATGGCAGTGCTCAATACAAAATTAGAAGTGAAAGGAATAAAAAATTTAAGAGTTTTTGATGTGTCGATGATGCCAACAATTGTCGGTGCTAATACTAATGCTCCAGCTATGGCAATAGCAGATAAAGCTACAGACTTATTATTGAGGTCAAATCACTAATTTATTCAAGAAAATACTAATCAATTGATCTTAATGGGGCAAAACTCCCTCAGTGGAGAGGGCTTTATACCCCAGGAATATATAGTGTTTTATTTTTTATTTATCTACTCGACCAAGAAAACTAATTCTTGGCTATCTAAATCAACACCAGCATCAGTTCTAAGTTTTGCTAATTCTGGATCTTGCATTGCTGCTTGCATTTTTTCCATCGATTCAATCTCTAATACTTGATAAATTTTAGTTTCATCATCTTTAGGGTGGCCATATGCTAAAACTTTTATTCCATATTTTTCTCTATGAGTATCAACACTGAGAAAAAGATTTTTCCATTTTTCATAACCTTCTTTTAATCTAACATTCATAATAATTTTCATAATACTTCCTTTTTTTTCTATTTATTTAATTTGCTTCTATAATTACCAAATTTCTCACAACAACATCCTCTTTATTTTCGCCTAAATGTGCCAAAGCTTCTTGATAACGAGGATCATTGTACCCATCTATTGCATCTTGTACGCTATTAAATTCAACAACTGCTGAATATAATAAATCAAAATTCTTTTGAATATAGAACTTTGGTTCACTGCTAGCAGTAGGAACAAAATTTCCTGATTTCTTTTCTGCCTCCTCAGCAACAATATTCATAAATTTTTCTAAATATTGACCCCATTTTTCTTCATTTTTAATTTCTTTTACTTGTCCTACCCAATATCCTTTTTTCATAAATCCTCCTTAAAAATAAGTTTATTTACATTTCTGTAGCGCCAGTCTCTGTTCTCCAAATTAATCCATCTTTTTTTAATGCAACCATCATTAAAGCTTCTTTATCGCCAGATGCATAAGTATTAAAGCGATGTGTAACTAAAATTTCATCATTTTCATAAATACAACGAACTTTATCTTGGGTAATATTATTAAACATTTCTAATGTTTGTTCTTCACTTCCTTCACTTTTTTTAAAAACTTTATTTTGCTTGTGACTAATAAATTCATGGTCTTCATGGAAAAGAGCTCTGTGAGCTTTTGCATCTTTTTCTTCAAATGCTTTTTGTAATTTTTCAAATAACATAAATCTCCTTTTGTTTTTTAAAATTTAAAAATCAAATTTTACAATTTTATGAATATTCTATTATTGAATAATAATTAAGTTAAGCAAAAAATATTATTAATAAAAAATAATAAATATTGACGAATAGTTATTCAAACCTTTTAGTTTTATTAATAAAAAGATTGTTGATCTTGATAAAATTTTAATAAAAAATTCTATATTAATTTATAATTAAATTGAAAGGAGGATGTTAAATGTCAATTTTTGTATCACTTGGTATTTATTCCCAAAAAGGTGCAGATGGTATCATTAATGGAGACTCAGACAGAAAAGCAGCTATGGAAAAAATGGTTAGCAGTGTTGGAGGTAAATTAATTGATTATCATATAACAAGAGGTCAGTATGATTTTGTCATGATTGCAGAGGCAGAGTCATTTGAAAGTATGGCTGCATGTGCCTTAAAAGCTAAAGCGGCAGGTACTCTTGTTGAAGCAGTAACTTTAGAGTCAGTGGATTTAAACAAAGTAAGAGAAATGGGAAATAAAGTAGATTTTTCTCCTCCTACTTCTTAATTTAAGAAGCACTCAAACTAGAGTGCTTTTTTTCATTAAATTAAATAAATTTTTCTTTTCTTATGTAACCAACTTCT
The DNA here is from genome assembly GCA_902541435.1 of uncultured Alphaproteobacteria bacterium. GTDB lineage: Bacteria > Pseudomonadota > Alphaproteobacteria > HIMB59 > CACPNW01. Next base: position 98,592 of record CACBQR010000001.1, on the reverse strand, counting down.
GTTGTTTTAAAGTGCTTGAAAGGGACATTTAAAGCTTCAATTGCTTTGATTGTTTCATTAGTAATATTACCATAAACTTCTATTTCAAATTTATCTGCTATTTCTTGATGTTTTTCTACATAAGCTACAACAGGAGGGTTGTTAATGTGATGAACCATTGCCTCACTTGTACGGTAGACTTCACTCCAGGTAAATTCTAATGGATCTGTTGGATCTTGATCAAATGTATGGATTAGCATATCTGGTTCTGATGCATTAACAGCATCATCCGCTTCTTTTGCTATTTTAAGATACTCTTCAACCTTACCTTCTTTTACACGTATTCTCGCTATTAAAATAAAAGGATTAGACATATTATAATATTAATTTCCACCTTTTAACATAATGAATGTTTGAGTTTCAAGATTTACTCCTGCTTCTGTTCTTAATTTTACCATTGAAGGTAAATTGAGCATTTCTTGCATTCGCTCCATAGACTCAACCTGAAGAACAGTATATATTTCATCTTTGTTATCTTTGGGATGTCCATAAGCTAGTACAGTAACCCCATATTCTTGTCTTAAACTTTCGTTTTCATCAAACGCTTGTTTCCAATGCTCATAACCTTTAGTTAGTTTTGCGTGTGAAATAATTTTCATAATATATTTGAGGGGGAGTTAATCCCCTCTAATGAATTTTTTGTAAAATCTATTTTTTCATTGCATTAAACATACTTAAAGTATCATCATAAGCGATAAACTTTGACAACTTATCATCTTTTACTTCCATGTAGTGTCCAAAAATTGTATCCATGCCTTCAGCAGTTGCTTTTGCATTTACAAAAACTTTATCACCTTCGCTGATCATTGATTCTATCGTAACTTTAAAATTGGTCCAGAGTTCAGGAGTTTTCATTAATTGTTGTTGAAAACCCTCTTTATTATGAGTTCCAGAAAATGGATGCTTATCACCTGGATATACCCAAATAAAATCGTCATGTACTATATTCATAAAACCTTCCATGTCACCTTTTCCAAAAAGATCGTAACATTGTTCTACTAATGCTTTTGAGTCCATAATTTTTCCTTTCTTTTGCAATAACTTTAACACCTTTTTGTTACATATTTTTTACTCTTAGATAAATGCTTTGGAAGCAATATAGACATGATATATTTATATAGCAGAGTCCATTAACAATCTTCTTAGTTGGTGTTAAGTTAATCTTTGATAATTAAATTGAAAGGATAAAAAATGTTATATCACTTAAAGTATGTTGTATATGAAGATAAGAAATTAGCTGCACAAGAGTTATTTAAAAATATGACTCAAGAAGAAAGAGATGCTGAATTTCCTGAAGGAGTAACTAAAATAGCTAGAGTTCATAATTCAGCAAGTGGCTATGGTTATGTAATTGTAGATGCAGAAAGTCATGAAAAACTTCACGGCTTTATGATGAGTTGGGCACCAATGTGTACTTTTCCTCAAGTTGAAGCAATGATTGATGATGAGGATTTATTAAAAGTTCTGTAATGAAATTATTATTGAACTGTGAAATTTTAATACCTAAATAAAAATATATCAAAATATATAAACAAAAGAGGAATAATATGAAAAATAAATTTTTACTAATCTTGATGTCTTCCATTTTTTTAATGTTTGGCTCTGCATTTGCTGGTGAAAAATATGAATTTACTGGAACCGCATATAATACAAGTGGCTTTGAAGCACCGATAGTAACAGCTAGTGAAGCTCAAATTTGGAACTGGAGCAATGATTCTTTTTGGATTTATGATGATGCTCCTGAAGGGTGGCCTAAAGAAGTTATGGCAGACTGTAAGGGTAAAGGTATTGCAAATAAAGATGGCATTCCTCTAGCAGGATTTTTTATGTGTACAGTTCATGATACTGATGGTGATCTTTTTCTGACAAGTGGAAATTGGGAACCCGCTAAAGGTGGAGGAGATTGGACATTTATTTCGGGAACAGGTAAGTTTGAAGGTGTGACTGGTGGAGGTAGCTATTTAAATGGTGTTCAATTTATGGGTGGTGATACCTTAAACTTTGTTACGTCAATAGAAATGCCAAACTAAATTATTTAGAAAGGAGAAATATGGTTAGAATACAATGGATTATGAAACCTTTCCCTGGTCAAAACGATCAGGCAATGGAAAATGTTAAAAAATTTGCAAAGTTATGGAAAGATCAAGGTGCTAACAAATGCACAATAGCAATTATGTCTGGAAATATGTGGGGTCATATTTCTTTTAATTGTAATTTTGATAATTTTGAACATTTAGGCAAAACGAGAGACTTAGTTAGAAGTCATTCAGACTTAAAACTTATGATTAATGATGGAAGTAAGCTAGGTGAAATAGTTCAAGAAAACAGCTACAGTATAGTTGAAAATTACTAAAACTTTAAATAAAAAATTATAAAGGAGTTATAAAATGTCATTAATGGTTTGGATCAAAGTTCATATTAAAGAAGGTAAAATGGATGAATATATAAATTTACATAACTTACCAAATGGAAGAGCTTACACTTTATCGCAAGAAGGGTGCAAAAGTATTATTAGATCCATAGATACAGAAAATAAAAATGTTTTACTTTTAACCGAGGAATGGAGTAGTATGGATGATTGGGATAAATATATAGCTAAAAGAGAAAGTGGTGAAGAAGACGATAATTTTTTAAAGAAGATAGAAAATCTTCTTACCGACAAAGGTCTCGAAATCACTTTTTCAGAAATAACTAAATAAAATGGCAATCCCTATAAAGTTAAACTGCCAAAAAATGACCCTGGTGGAGAACACGACTAATTCTTTTAAATAACTACCAAACTTTTTGTGAAGAAAATTAATGAATATTAGATTTTATATAAAGATTATAGTTGGTTTATTGACTGTTAAATTTGCATTTGCAGAAGTTATAGATGTTAATGATCAAGAAATGATAAAATTATCAAATCTTAATATTCCAATTGTAGATGTAAGAAGAAGTGCAGAGTGGGTTCAAACCGGCGTTATTCCAAAAAGTATTTTACTAACTTTTTTCGATGATGAGGGGAATTATAATTTTGATGAATGGTTCGAAAAATTACAACTAGAAATAAGTGTAACTGATCCAATAATCTTAATTTGTAGATCAGGAAAAAGATCTAAGATAGTCGCTAATATGATAGATGAGAAATTTAATACTATTATTTACAATGCACAAAGTGGAATCAACTCTTGGATTAATAAAAAATTCATAACAGTTGAGCCTCAAACAAATTAGAAAAAGGGTAAGCTATAGGCCTTACCACTCACCCAGTTGACCTATACGCTAATTATATAGCAGAGTCCTTAACAATCTACTTAGTTGGTATGAATATTATTAAGACGATTATGATTATTATATTTGATTTCTCTACTGGAGATTGACAGTAAATATAAAAAATACATTAATAAAATCCTAAAACATTGAATAATCCAAATAGCTATTAATATTTAATATTTAATTCATGATAAATTAGTAATTACTTACATTGATGTTAATAATCCATACAAATTAAATGACTCAAGAAATAAATTATAACAAATTTTTCCTCGCCGCTTATTCTCAGGGTGCAATAGTGATGTTTTTAATAAGTACCTATTTTGTTTATACGCCAATAGTTTTAGAAAGTTTAAAAATTACCGAAACTGAATTTGCTTTAGGTATAACAGTATTTGGAATCACAAATATTATTATCAATCAAATAGCAACAAGATTTTTACTTCCTAAGATTGGAACAACCAATTGTTTGATAATTGCAAGATTATCGTATGCATTTATTCCATTTCTAATTTTTTATATACCTAAGTACGAGGTGTATATTCTATTAAGTATTTTTTGGGGAGCAGTGGTGGGCATCCAGGCTCCAAGTCTTTTTACACAAATTGCTATATTAGAATCAAAAACTAAAAAAATATTAAATCCAATTTTTAAATCTTGTTTTTCAGTAGGATCTATATTTGGAGCATTACTAGCAAGCTTTTGTTTTGGGCTTAAAGTTGATCCGAAATTATTATTTGCTCTTATTGGAGTTTTTATTTTTCTATCTTCTATTTCTATGTTTTTTTTTGGTTTACCAAAAAAACTTGATTATGTAGATAAAGCACCAAGTTTCTCTTTACCATCTAAAACTATTTTTTTGTACGCTTTAGTTAACATGATGATTTTTGCATCGATCGGTATAATTCTCAATTGGTCTTCTCTATGGTTTATTAATGATTTATTGGGACCAGTTTATTTAGCTGGTTTTGTTTTGCTATTTTTTAATATCGGTGAAATATCTGCAAACATAATGGCTTCAAGGCTTATTAAAATTTTTAATGAAAAATTTGTAGGTCCATATTTTACCATAATTGGATCAGTAGTATTAATTTTTACAATAGTTTCTCAAAATATTTACATCATTTTGATCGGCATGATAATATTTGGTTTTTCGTGCTCTAATATGCAGCCAATTATTTTTAGGCAAGCAATCAAATATTCCAAAGATTCAATCCCTAAAACTATATCTCATATATCTAGTATTGGTTTTTCTGGTTTAGTTTTTGGACCCGCAATAGTAGGTTTTTCTGCAGAAAAACTTGGATTAACATTTAACATGTATGCTTTGTGTTTCGTTTTTATTTCAATATCAATTTTAACTGTATCTCTAATGAGAACAGAAGTAACTTAATAATAATAATAATAATTATATGTCAGAAAATGAACAATTATTAAAATCATTTTATGCAACCTACTCAGTAGGATTCATCACTTTTTTTTTAATAAGTTCTTTTATGATTTATACTCCAATTGTACTTGATCTCTTAAAAATATCTAAAGATGAACTTGGATTTGCTGTTACTTTTTTTGGGGTATTTGTAATCTTGTCTAATTTACTTTCCTCAAGATTTTTAGTACCAAAAATTGGAACCACTAATTGTTTAAAAATTTCTAGAATTATTATTTCCTTTGTTCCATTGCCAGTTTTTTATTTTGAAACTTATTATTTTTTAATATTAAGTTATGCAATATTCGGAATTGGTATGGGAATTCAGGCTCCTTGTGTATTAACTCAAGTAACAATAATTGAAAATAAAACCAAAAAGATATTAACACCAATATTTAAAACTTCTTGGGCTTTTGGATCAATAGGTGCAGCTGCCTTGTCTACTATTTCCCTGGGATACAATTTTGACCCTTTTAATTACTTTTTAGTTTTAGGTATTATAGCATTATCTGCTTTAGTATTTTTACATATTTATGGTCTTAATAGAAAATATGACGTTCCTAACAACGCAGCTAAATTTTCCTTACCCTCACCTAAAACTTTTTTATTTGGAATAATAAATATGTTCCAGACTGCTTCAATGGGCATAATTATGGTGTGGTCTTCTGCCTGGTTGTTAGAAGATTTAAATTCAAGTTTATTTCTTGCTGGTTCTATTGTATTCTTTTTCAACTTTGGAGCAATAATCAGTAACATAATAGCACCTTTCCTTATAAAAATTTTAAATGAAATATTTGTTGGCCCACTTTTTTCCGTTTTAGGCTCTGTAATCTTATTTTTATCAACTTTAACGATGAATGTTTATATAATATTTTTTGGTGTTGCTCTTTTTGGTTTTCTTAGCTCAAATTTTATGCCAATTATAATTAGAGAGTCAGTGAGGACATCACATAAACCAATTCCAATAACAATTTCACATGTTACTAGCTTAGGACAATCAGGGTTTGTTTTTGGACCAGCAATAATTGGATACTCTGCCTCAGTAAACGGGCTTACATTTAATGTTTATGCATTTTGTATTTTATTTTTTATAATTTCAATTCTAATGACATTTCTTATGAAACAAAATAAAGTAGCAGGAGTTCTAGAAAAAAGTCAATAATTTAGACAAATACAAAAATAAGTTTTAAGTTTTTACAAATGCATTAAAAGAAAAACATCTTCGTTCGCCGTCTTTACGAAATGGATGAACATCATGCATTAAAAAAGCAGGAAATAAATACATATCTCCGACACGAGGTTTAAATGTAATACGATGCTTTACTAAAGGAGGGCTATTACGTGGCATAGAGACACGACCATCAAAAAAAGAGAGTCTTCCAGCAAAAGCAATTTCTTTATTATATTTAATAGAATTTGGAACCTCAAGATAACAAACTCCACTAACGTTACCTCTATGAATATGTGGGGGATTAAAATCACCAGCAAACTGTCTAACGATCCATGCGCGATCAATTTTAATAGAAGAGGGTTTTATTTGAATAACGTTTTTGTAATAAGATTCAATAATACGGTTAAGTTGTTTTTCTAAACCGCTAGTAACAAGAAATTCTTTTGTTAAACGAAATTGTTGCTGAACATTTCCCACTAATCTGTGTGAATGATCTAACACTTTACTTTTATGTTTACTTTCAATTATTTTATTAGCATGAGAATTAACTTTGTTAGTCATTTTTTTTGATAAATTATACTTACCTATTGTGGGTCCAAATGGTTTGTAATACGTTTCTTTCATACATTCTTATCTAATTACAAGTGTAGTAAAATCAATTAGTTTAAAAACTTTTTAATATAGCTTTTTTAATTTCAAGTTAGGATATTTTATGAAATACTTCTTTTAAAAAGTTTTCTTCAGGTTTTTTAATTTTTTTCTCATTATTTCTTAGTTCAATAAGACAGTGATCAATGAGATCAATTTTAGCATTTAAAAACTTAATATTTTGCGGAATAGGGATGTGAATAGGGTATCCCCTAATAAACTCTACGTGTAAGTCGTATCCACCCATATAAAATTCTTTTAAGATTTTACCTTTATTTAAGAGATAATTATTGGATGATTCATGAATAATAGCACTTGCTTTAGAATTATTTCTTTCAAGAGATTCAAATAAAGTATTATTTTTTATAATTTCCATTGTGTAGGGATAGAGTTCTAATTTTTTCATATCTCTAAAGGATAATTCTTTATCAAAAGGCGTTAATTGTAATGTTTCTAATCGCACATAATTGATAATTGCTGGCGCATCATCAAAAAGTGCAGCGTAAAGACTTACAACAATCCTCGTTCCAGTAAAATCAACTGTAGTAAGCTCATAACCACATAAACTTACCTCATCTTGCTCATTAAAAACAACTAAAGGATCAAAATAAAATGATCTTTTTGGATATTCCTGTGCTTCAGTAATAATGAGTTTGTCATTTCCCTGATCAAGGGGGAGTTCTTTTTTAATAAATTCTTTGGAACTTAATAATTGATCTCCTTTAGCAGCACCAGCTAGAAGGAGAACAATAATAAGGAGGGAGAATAGAAAAATTATAATTCTTTTGATAACTGGTGCCACTAATGCTTCTATAAAAATCAAATTTGATAAAAATGAGAAATCATTAAGGTAATATTAAGATCAAATTAAAATATTCTAAAATTTAAAAAGTATGATAAAATTAATAGATTTTAATAAATGAAGAAAAACTTTTAAAATTGTGATGTTTCCTTTTGAAGAGCCAAAATAATGTTAGTAAAAAGCAATGAATATAATCGCACAAAAGCTCATTTATTCAACGTAGAAAAAGATTATATAAAAATAAAAATTGCACAACATAAATTAAACACAACTAAAGTTAAAGAAGGTGATCCTCAAATGAGAGACTTCCTCACAAAATATCAAAAAATTAATGCAGTTGTAGTAAATAAACTTATAGCTGTTCAAGAAGACAAATTTGTTAATGAAATTGAGAGATGTAGAGTTAAAATAAAGAACATAGAAAGATATGACAAATTAATTCCTGAAATTATTCAAATTGTAAAACCATACAAAGAAAAATTTGAGAAAATAGGTTTCAAAGTAAACATACTAAATAAAAATTGTTGTTTTGGTAGTCATGGTGAAATTTTAAAATGCTTAACCATTCATCTAAATCAATTTTTTTGTAGTTTTGAAGCTAACATTGATATTCTTGAGAGTAATAAAATTAAATACGGGCTATTTTATATAATCAGTGAACATAAAAATGATAAAGATGACTTTAAAAAAATTCAAAAGATTACTAAAGCAATTAAAATGCAGAATAATATGAATCTTAAAAAATTAATTGAAAATTATTTAAATACCTTACAGCAACATTGGGTTAATTAATGCTTTTAATATCTTTTATAAAATGGATTTTGTTATTTGTAGCATCTTTACTTTGGATATTAGTAGTAGGATTTACTTCTTTATCGTTTGATAAAAAAGCAAAAAGAAAAGATTCAGAACCAGCTGGTAATTACGCATTAACTCTTGCAATAATTGTAACAATATTAGTAGCTATTGTTTTTTATATTGACCATCTACAAGACAGTATAAGTTAAATTAACAATTGAAAACAAAGTGAGGCATACATGCCTCTCATAAAATTATATAAAAATGAGCAATCATTGAGGTAATATTAAGAACAAATCTTAATCTAAACATATTTTAAACCCGAATTTGCCTAAATTAATAAATAGAAATATTTCTGTGGCACTGAGTCAAAAAAATATTCATTATAAAATTATAAAATTAATCATTTTAAAACTCCTCTTAAGTGCCACACCTTTATTAGCTCATTACGAACTACCAAGAGAGATTGACTTAATGATGATTGAACATGATTTAAATAAATGTTCGAAAGGTAAAATTGATAGTTATTTTTTTCATAAAGAAAAAGACCCAGATTATTGGTTAGGAATCTATGCTAGTTCTAATCTTGATTTAGAATGTCTAAGGGAACAATTTCAGAATAAGATTACTAACTACCCAGTTAATTTTCTAAACAACCCTAGGATTAAAGTTTCACATGATTTGAGCTATTATAAATCTTACATTACAAATTTTAATAGAGTCGTTTGTGGTGAAAGATGTTATCTTGATGAAGATTCAATTTTATTTGTAGATGATAATTATTGGTACATCTATGATTTATATAATTCTTATGGACACAAAGCGAATTTTATAAAAACTTTAGATAATAAAATCCATATTCAATTATTAGAGTCAACTCATATTAAAAATATTGTATTCGATATTAATACTAAAGATTTTTTATATCTTTATGATGGAATTTTAGATTTTCATGATGATTATTATATTGCCACACATTCAAAAAGCTATTTTTATGGAGGGGGAGCCTTTTGGTATTCGGCTAAAAGAGATTATCAAAATAATATTTTAGAGCTAATTGATTTAAAAACCAACTTTTCAAATTGTGAAGATACAAAATTATATTCTTGGTCTGGTCAATTATATGATTTTATTTTGGAAACTAATAATTTACAAAATTGCAGGGACCATTAATGGAATCTTTATCGAGGGTTATTTTATTTTTAACATCCTATTTTATTGTTTTAGCTTTATCTTTTAGTATCAATATAGAATTTGAATATCTACAAAGTGGATTATTCTTATTTATTTCTATCATTATAGCATCGTGGCTCTATTATTTACATTTTAAGAAAAAAGAAGCTCCAGAATTTCAAAAAGAAGTTTTGTATGTCATGTTTTTTCTCTGTCTTGTGACATCTACTTGGTCATTTAAATTAAATTATTTTCATTTATATGATTAATAATTTCTGGTTTTATTTCTTCATTACACCTGTTGTCGTATCTATTATAGCTCTAAACTCTTTGTTTGTTCATAAAAGCCCAAGCACACCTGTATTTGATAATGCTTTAGAATATTGTCAAAGCGTGGACAATAATTATGTTTATAGTGATCAAGGAACTGCTCAAGATATCTGTATAGATGAATATATGAATGCACCTTGGGCATTAGAATTAGTTATCAAAATATTCTTACTATTTGGTTTTTTATTTATTGTACCACTCGTTTTATATTTGAAGTCTAGATTAAAATTTTAAATTATAAAAGAAATAGCTAAACAAATTATTATCATAATTATCATTAATGCCGGTTGATTAATAATTTTTAGCGACTCAGCAGTATCAATTTTAGAGAACTTTTCAGTTCCATCAGATGATTCATAATCTACTATACTTCTACGTAACCTTAACAATTGATAAGAATATGGTACTAAATAAATAATAGACGTTAACCACAACTCAAATGTCATTACATAATCATTAAAAATGGAATTATAAAGATATAGAGTGAAAATTATTAAATACCAAATAGCAAAAACAACATTAATCATAAAAATAATTATTTGTTAAGTTTGTTGAACCTTGTTCTCAATATAGTCTACTAATTTGTTAATTTCGTTTTCTGGATTATTAAACCAATCTGTTGACCAAATTCTATATATATCCCATCCAAGTCCTTCTAAAATATCTTGCCTCAATCTATCCCTATCTCTTGCTGACTTACTTGAATGATATGCCGCTCCATCACACTCAACTCCAATTAAATATTTATTTGGATATTTTGGATGTTTAACACCAATATCAATGAAAAATCCTTTAACACCTATTTCTTGTTGTACTTCATATCCTCTTTCTTTTAACTTATTTCCAACAAATAACTGAAAATCACTTCCTACTTCTCGATCAGTAACTTCTCCTGAATACAGTTTTCCAGTATGAGCGTAATTTAAATAATCACTTAAAACTTTCTGTCCATACTTAGCTCCACCCATTGAAGAACCTTCATCAAATTTAATATCATTTGGATTCATTGAAGTGATAACTTCAACTCTTTCTTTTGCTCTTGTAAATAAAACATTTAATCTTCTGTAACCATATTGTGTTGTTATTGGACCAAATCTTTGAGCAGTAGGTAAATTTGGACCTGCGGGACCATATAATGTTGAAATAAATATACAATCACGCTCGTCACCTTGAACACGCTCTAAGTTTTTAACTGTGAATGGTTCTAGAGTATTTTCCCATTTGTTAATATAATCACTAACTACTTTGTTACTTCTTTCTTCCTCTTCCATGAGATTTTGAATCAGTTCTGATTGATAAATATTCATAGTAACTGCTAAACAACTCTTTTCAGGATACTTTTCCATGAATTCACAAATGCTATTTTTTACTTCTATGGCTTCATCTCTGTTTGTTTGTCCTTGATAAAAGGCATCAACTTTTTTAATTTTAATTCCTAAATGATCTGTATCAATAAATGAATTAGGAAATATTATTAGCCTATCATTATAAAATTCTTTATTTGAAAATGCGATTAATGACTCATCTCTTGATCTATAATGCCATTTTAAATCTCTTCTTGCTTCAAATTTTGTTAATGCGACATCTAGAATTGATTTTTCGTCAATTGTTTGCACTTCTTCATCCTCATCAATATCTATCTGTCTTTCAAATGTAGAAGAGGGTGGCATCTGCATAGGATCGCCCATTATTGCTGCTCTTTTAGCTCTTGCTAATGCACCCAATGCAAATTCTGGCTTTAATTGTGAAGCTTCATCAATTAATATTAAATCAAACTCAATCCCTTTAGGCGGCAAAAATCTTGCAACAGAATGGGGAGACATCATAAAAAAAGGTTTTAGCTCTCTAATTGCATCACCAGCTCTCGTAAGTAACTTTCTAATCGAAGGTACTTTACGTCTTTCCCCTTGTGTTAAATGATTAATTAAACCCATTTCGGTATAATCTCTTACTAAACCTCTTCTCACACCCTGAGGAGGTTTTCTTTTCATTAAAGAGTTGATTAAATCCTGAGTATGTAAATAATTTATATTTGTATCTAAGTCTTGAAATCTTTTTCTGTCAGCCTCAATATTAAATCCTGTATAATTTTGAATACTTGGATATTCAGTGAATATTTTTTTCATGAGAGATTGATACAAAACTTTTTTATATGCTTTGCTAAAATAATTGGTTAATTCAAAATTTTTTTCAGAAAGTTCTACTAAAAGATTTATATTATCGCCATCAGTGCCAGATTTTGCATTTAAATAAGACAACCAAGAATTTAATTCATTGAAGGAGTTATTTTTTTCATCAAATAACGCTTTTATTACATTTAAATTCGCATAATTAATTTTATTATCTTTTAAAAAATTATTTTCTGCAATCGCTCCAATTCTTATTATTTTATGATAATTTTCAAACAAACTATCAACATGATTTGATAAATCATTGGTAAAATCTTTTAACAAGTTAATTCTATTTTCTATTTCACCATCTAAAATAAATTTATAAATTTCAGATGGAAATTTAGAAATTGTTTTCAAAAAAGAAACACTTTGTTCATATATTTCTAATTCAGATTTATTTACAAATTTTAAATTTAAGGATATTTTTTCTAGAAATTCACTTTCAGTTTCTACTATCGTGTTTTGTTCAATAAGTTCTTTTAAGGAATTATTTAAACTATAAATATCTGCAAAGTTTGTATTTTTATTCAATTTAAATTTACTTAATTCTTCAAGTAAATGGAAAATTTCACCACTTTTTTCAGTTATTTCATTTTTTTTATCTAAAATATTCTCGTGATCAATATCTTCAAGTTTTTTAGATAAGTCTAGATTGAGATAATTTTTCTCTTTAATTAATTTGAGTATATTTGAAATTTTTGATTTATCACTGAATAATAGTGTGGTTCTTATTTTTTCATCAAATATATTATAATTGTAATATTTTTCTCTAATTGATCGTCCAAAAGCAACTAAACGCTTCAATGAATCTATATTTAAAAGAATTTCATTGTAAGATAATGAGAGTATTTCATTTATTTTTGTGTCTTTATTGATTCTATTCTTTTCATCAATGTATGCTTCAATCTTTTTAATCTCATTGACCATATGTTGATTAGACAATTTTCTATTTTGAGAATCTTTATGTAAATTATTAAATTTATTTTTTGCTTCTTTATATTTACTATTTAAAAAAGCGAAAAAACCTGCTTGATTAAAGATATGTCGTAAATCTCTTAATTCTGATACGTTTTCGTATTCTTCAATTTTATATTTTGTTATTATTTCTTTGTTGTTTTTTTCTGTATTTTCTATTTGTATAAATAACTTATTTAAATAATCAAAGTTATCCTGTGACACTAAATTTTCATAATTAAAACTAAGATCGTCTTGAGATAATTGATTTAAAAAAATTATTAAACTAATAAATTTAGTAATATTCTCTTTTGAGTAGTTATCCTTAATATCAAAACAAGAAGATAAATTTTGAATAAAACTAATTAAAGTTTCAATAGAGTAATTATATTTCTCATCATAATTTTTTATCTGCTGCTTAATGTCTGATAATTGTGTACTGTTTAACTTTCCATCATAAAAGATTATTACATTATAAAGTTGTGCAATTAATTTAGATAAATTTTCGATTTCCTCATGGATAATTTTTGTATCAAAATATTTATGTTCAATATTTTCTTTCAGCTCAACTGATTTCTTGAAATGTTGTATTGTATCTTCATGTAATTGGTTTATTTTTTCTTCTTTAGCAAAATGTAATAATCTATCAGATAAGTTATCTGGGACACTGAGATCTAAACTTCTTCTAAAAATTTTTATGTTTTCTAAATTAAAATCGTTTAAGTCAGTTTTAAAGTTATTAATTTCACTAAACTTGTTTATTTTTTCAATAATGATTTTTATATAATTACTAACTGATTTAAGATTATCTTCTAGATCATCTAAATCAAACTTATTTAAGCTAAATTTTTGCACTCCATAAAAAGGATGATCCTCTATTCTGGAGTATTTTTTGTGAAAACTTTGTATGATTTCTTTTAGATTATCTAATTTATTGCATGCATCATCTACTTGAACACTTGTTAAATCTTTACAGTTTGTGAAATTAATATTTTTTAAATCTTGTGAAATATTTAATTCATCACATTCCTGATCATATTTAATTGAAGACCAAAAAATTTCTTGAATAGTTTTTCCAATTTTACCAAACGTAGAATTAAGATCATTTACATATGTATTTAATTGTTTTTTATATTTTTTTAATTGATCTGCATTTTCTTTAATTGAAGGTTTTAAATGACTTTCTTCTTTTTCTAATCTTTTTTTTAATGATTCAATTAATTCTTTCTTCTTTGCATTTACACCATGTAATTTTAAACAAAACTCACCTAATCCAATATTTTGTAATCTACTATAAACAACATCTAATGCTGCTGATTTTGCTGACACAAATAGAATTTTTTTACCTTGTGCTAAAGCAGCACCAACAATATTAGTTATTGTCTGAGATTTTCCTGTGCCAGGAGGACCTTTTAAGGCTAAGTTTTTATTCTGTAAAACATCTATAACTGCGCTGTGTTGTGAAGAGTCAGCATCCAAAACAAGATATGGCGCTATTTTTTCAATGTTGTCATCATCAATTTCATAGTCATCTTGATAACTATCTGACATATTTTCATTACCAAAAAGAACGTCATTAATTATTTCACTACCCAATAAATCTTCTTCATTTGGCCACTTTGATGAATCTAAATCTTGATACATTAAAATATTTGCATAATCTAGATGGCCTAATGTAAGATAATTTTTAACTTGCCAATTTGATTTAGATTGAATTTTTTCTTGAACTCTATTTAAATAACTTTGTGGAGTTTCATCTTCTTCTATTTCAGGAAGCAAAATACCAAAATCATCACTTAATCTTTTTGTTAAATTTAGATTAATTTCCTCTTGGTCACCTGTTGTCTTAATCTTATATTTATGACCTTTAAATGTTTTCTCTCTTTCAATATCAACAGGTTGAATTAGTAATGGTGAAACAATTTTTTTATCTGAGTAATCACTTTCATACCATTCAAGAAAACCTAATATTAAATGAAGTGTATTAATTCCTTTTTCTTCGTATCCTTGCTTATATTTATTCCAAACAGATTTTAAATTTCTATCTAATTCGTCACTAAAAAGAAGTGTTTGTAAATTTGTATCATTCCATCTTTCAGTATCTTCATTATCATCGTTCACAACATGCATTTCATAATTAGGTATTAAATCAGATCTTATCGCATATTCTTTTCTTGAAAGAATTTCCCTTGCTAATCTTGGAGGCATACCTAATTTTTCTCTGACTCTATCTTTTAAATCTCGAAGAATTTTAAGTGCTCTTTTTGATAATCCATCATCATCTTCCGGTAATTTTTTCATTTCTTCAATGAACTTTTCATCTGCGTCCTTAGAAATGTTTAGCTCTAATTGAAATCTTGCATCATTTTCATCTTCGGGCTCACCTTCTGGTTCAGGCAACGAAATAATATTTAAACTTTTTCCTTCATTAAGTTTTTCATGAAGAATATCCAAAACCTCATCAATAAACCTTACCTGATCTCTTTTTTTCTCTGAATGTCTAAATGAAATAAGTGGATTTCTTCCTGAAACATCTAATAGTTTTTCTCTTATAGTCTCTAATGACTTTTTAGTAAGATCTTGCTCTTCCTCACTATATTCTTTTGCTTCAGAATAGGGTATTGGATCTTCATAGCCTTTAGCAATTGTCATAACTTCTTCAATTTTATCTTTTGTTTTTCTACTTTCATTATTTATCTTTTTATCGCTAACATTAACTAAGCCTTTGCATTTAGGATATTTTGAACATCCATAAAATTCATTACCTTTCCATGGCCCATATTCAGCAGTTTTTAAAACCATTGAACTTCCACACTTGGGACATTTCATTCTATCAAATAATCATGCAAATATTGTGAAATCAATATAATTTTATGATTATCTTAAGTTTCATGTTGTAACTTGGCTTTCTTCTCCTAGAATTTGTCCATCAACCGTATATCGATTGAAATCAAGCACTCTTGGATAAAAAGTTGTTGAGCATTCTTTGCATTCTACATGTCGATTATTTTTTTCTCCTACGGGAAAAAGGGGGATAAAAAATAATGTAAACCAAGTTTGCATACTCGCTAAAACATAAGGTCTTAAAACCTGACATTGAGGGCATACAAAATAACCTTTTTCTTCTTCAATTTTTCTACTTGTTGTTCCAAAAATTACAAACATAATAAATCCTTTCTTTGCCTATAAGACGCTTAGAATGTTTTATTGTTTGAATATTTTCTGATATTTATTTCCTAATTTATGAATACTAATAAATTTCATCTAGATGTAGGTAAGGAATTTGAAAAAATTAAAGATGAGCTTATTTGGTTTACGTACAAAAGAGTGAAATTTCAATTATCAGAAACAAAAAATCTTCAAGATATTGCAAAAGATATAGTTAGTGAAATGTTAGTTAAATTTTTTAATAGATTTGAAAATGACGTTGAAAGTTTAAAAAAAATTCTAAGCGAAGGTACTTTAGAGGGGTACTTTAAAACATCTATAAAAAATATTATTATAGATTACCAAAGAAAAGAAATACGACGAAAAACTCAAACAACAGATGATTTCTCTCTTGAAGTAGATAATAGACCAAGAGCAGATGAAGCATTAGAAAATAGTCAAGATGAAGGCTCATATACTAATCTCACAGCTATTCTTCAAAAAGAATTGCCTGAGGAAGATTTTGAAATCGTAAGTTTATATTACTTAAAAAATAAGAAATTTAGAGAAATAGGGGATATATTAAACATTAATCCTAATACAATTAGAACAAAAATGACTTCTATACGTTTAAAGATGTATGATATTTGTCAAAAACATAACATAAAACTATGAAAATAAGCGACTCAACATATTTTGACTATATTGATGGTCTTTTAAATGAAAAAGAAAGATTAGAATTTGAGCAATATCTTAATGATAACCAAGATGCTCAAAAAAAATTATCAGAATTTAAAAATTTAGATAATTCCATTGATCAAAATTTTAATACAAGCCAAATTGATGATTCAATTTCTAAGTTTAGTCAAAAATTTGACGACTTGCAGAGTAAGATTGATACATCTGTAAATACTAAAGAAAAAAATCAAAATTTTATTTCAAAGATTTTTGAACCTATTCTTGTAATACCTATTCAATCAAAAGCTGTGTTATTTGCTGTTGCGGTTGGAATATTTTTTATAGGTAATCAACAAATCATAGAAACGGGTAAAATGATGAGTAATGATCAGTATTTACAAGTTTCAGAAGTGTTAGTTGATGAATATCCAAATTTATTTATGGAAGGAAATACAGTTCAATCTGTTGAATTAAAACTAGAAAGAAACAATTATTCTGCTGTTTCAGTACCTTTAACTCAAACCAGAAGTTCAGATTCAAATAAAGAGTTAGAGTGTCCCCGAGAATTAGATAGAAAACAAATAAAAATCTCTAATAAAACAGAAAATACCAGTGATAATTATTATATTTATTGTGGCTCCACAGATTCAAACAAATGGGATCTCCATCATATTGAAATACAGATTGGAAGCGAACCAATTGATATTACTGGTGACTACAAAATTATTAGTGATTATAATTTTATTTATCTATTTCCAAAAAATTAAAACATTTTTTTACCTTACACGTTTTACTAAGTATCATAGCTAATCGTTCTCAAAGCTATGGTTCACTCCTTATGTTAATGCACGGTTTTCCTCCTTACCGTGCATTTTTTTTTAATTAATCTCAAACAAAATAAAAACAGGAGCGTTTGAATATTTATAAACTTTACGAAAGGAAAATTATGAAAAACTTAATTAAAACTATAACTTTAACTATGGCACTTCTAGCTGCTGGATCTTCAGCTAATGCTTACACTTGGTCACAACCAAACATCTTTGGCGGTTATAATTACCACGGTGATGTAAATGGCTGGTCACAACCAAATATTTTTGGTGGTTATAACTACCACGGTGACGTTAATGGTTGGTCACAACCAAACATCTTTGGAGGTTATGATTTCCACCTTAATTAATTTTCTATTAAATTTTACAAAAAAAGCCACTTTTAAAGTGGCTTTTTCTATTTATTTTAACTTTAATTTATTTTAAATTATTAGAATGTTTAGGTTAATACTTTTTATAATATTTTTATCCAGTAGTGTTTTTGCCCAAGGTGAAATACCTAGTTATTTAGAATTAAAATTACACACCGAGTTATCTGAAATTAAAAGTAATTTAGAAAGTGATATTACAACTCGCAGTATTGGATCTAATATATATAAGACTAATGCCCCAAAAACAGCAATAATATTAACACCTTCAAGCAGTGGATCAGGTGCTCTTATTGGTAATGATGGATTAATAATAACTAATTATCATGTGATCTCAAATGATGAAGGGGTTAGCCCTTTAATTATGGTAGGTTTTTGTACTAGTGAAAAATATGATCCAAACGCAAGTGATACAATTTTTAGAGCTGAAGTAGTGAGTTATATAATTAAAAAAGATCTTGCATTGATTAAGCTTGAAAGAAATAAAATTAAATCAAAAAATTATAATGTTGAACCCTATTCGATTGAAACTGATATGAATAATGTTTTAATTGGTGATGATGTGCATGCGATAGGAAATCCACAGGGAGAAAACTGTACGTACACTAGAGGGTTTGTAAGTCAATTAAGAGATAATTATAAATGGTATGAACATACAGCTAATATTGTTCAAACTCAAACACCAATAAATCCTGGTAATTCTGGAGGCCCTTTAATATCAAATGATGGAAAAATTATTGGAATTAATTCATTCAAAAGAACTGACTCACCTGGTCTTAATTATGCTGTTTCGGCAGATGAAGTAGTAGCATTTTTAAATAATCCACCAGTTATACCAAAAATAACTAATTCAAATAATTGTAAGTATGCGAATGAAGGAAAAATAGAAGAAAAAGAAAATTATACACTTCGTAAATGGGATATGGATTGCGAT
The DNA here is from genome assembly GCA_902541435.1 of uncultured Alphaproteobacteria bacterium. GTDB lineage: Bacteria > Pseudomonadota > Alphaproteobacteria > HIMB59 > CACPNW01. The sequence continues at coordinate 79,868 of CACBQR010000001.1, read as the reverse complement.
AATTATTTTGAGAGGGAAGATGTAGATTATAATAAAGATGGTTACTATGATGAATATTTTTATGATGAAAATAAAAATTTAAAAGATGAACTTATTATAGCCTGGATAAAAAAGAATGGTAAATGGGTTTTACAATATAATTATGATAATAATGAAGATGGTGTTACAGAAAAACAATGTATCGATTTAAACGATAATAAGAAACAAGATGTGGGTGAGTGCAAAAATATATAAAATTCTATTTTTTTTATTCTTATTAATATTTTCAAATCAACTTATAGCTAATCAAATATGTACAGAAGATAAATCAATTGGTTTCTTAAACGACAAAGCAGTAGCTTTTTATAATGATGAAAATTTTTCTGAAGCTTTTTTGTGCTACAAAGCATTAGCAGATAAAGGTGATTATTTAGGAATTGAAAATACATCTGAATTTTTATTAAAAGGAATAGGAACTAATCAAGATATTATTGCTTCAGTTGAATACGCTAATTCAATGTATAATTTGCATAATACTATTTATATGTATTTAAGAATATCTGAGATTGTTAGACAGGAAGAGGATATATTTAATTTACCAGAGCATTTAAAATTATCTTTTGAAATGGTTAAAATAGCTGTGGAACTAGGTGAAGATGATAATTTTTATGATTATGCTGTAACTGAATTTGCATATCATAACATGTATGGCATCGGAACAGAGTCTAATTATGAGGAAGCTTTTAAATGGTATTCAGTAGGCGCAGAATTAAATAATGTCATTGCACAAGCAAACCTTGGATGGATGTATGCTGGAGGAAGAGGGACAGAAATGGATTACGAGAAAGGTCTAGAATGGACATTAAAAGCAGCTGAGTCTAATGAAGTATTTGCCCTAGGTAATCTTGCATGGCATTACGAATTTGGTCTTGGTGTCGATGAAGATTTAGATGAAGCAATTAAATTTTATACTGAAGCAGCTAAACTTGGTAGTGATTATGCGATAGGACGATTAAAAGAATTAGGCGCATATAATGAAAATTTATTAAATAATGAAACAGTTGTTGTCCAAGGCAATAAGAATGAATCATTTAGAGATGAAATTAATTTTGGTAATTATTATGCCCTTGTAATTGGTAATAACAATTACGAATATCTGCCAAAGCTAAATACTGCTGTTAATGATGCTACTAAAGTTGCTGAGATATTAGAAAACAACTATAATTTTAATGTGACTCTTTTAGTTGATCAAAAACATGATGAAATGAAAGATGCAATCTTTGAAATAAGAAGTCAGATGCAACCCTTTGATAATTTATTAATTTATTACGCTGGACACGGCGAACTTGATAATGATGAAGAGCGAGGGTACTGGCTTCCAATAGATGCAGACACAACCAAAAGATCCAAATGGATCAATAATTCCTACATTCTTGATAATATTAAAGCTACAAAAGCAAAACATGTCCTCTTAATTTCAGATAGCTGTTTTTCTGGAAGCTTAATGAGAGGTAAACAGAAACTAAATCTAACTAAAGATATTACCAAAGTAGTATCAAAAAAAACCCGTGTGGTTATCACATCTGCTGGCGGTGATGAACCAGCTGTAGACTCCGGTGAAAATAATCATTCAGTTTTTGCTAACGCGTTAATAAATACTCTAAAAGAAAATAATAGCATTGTGCTAAGTGATGATCTTTTTCCTAATATTAGAAAATACGTCATCAATAATGCTGATCAAGTTCCGGAAATGTCTGTTTTACTTAAAGCAGGTCATGATGGAGGTGATTTCATTTTTGTACCACATTAATTAAAACAATTTACCTTTTCAGTCGTTTTATATTTAATTGAATGACAACTTATGTAAAAATCAAAAAAAATAGAGAAAAATGTAGTTATGAAAAAAAAAATCATTGTATAAATAACGTTAATTATGAGTGTTCAATATAAAAAATTTTTTATTAAAACATTTATTTTCATTTTACTTGTACCAATTACTCTTAATTTATTATCGAGTAAAAATATCAGAGCTAATCAACTCAAATGCGAGGATGCAGTTAATATAATTAAAAATGCTCATCAGCATGATGGTTTTGATGTATCAATTTATGATTTAGATTTTTTAGAAAATGATTGTAAAAAACTAATAGATCAAAATGATTTAGCGGAAGCATATTATATTTTAGCAGTTATCTATAATGAAAAAGTAGATATCAAATTCAAAGAGGAATATTTATTAAAATCTATTAATAAGGGATACTATGAGGCCACTTGTGATGCTGCAGATTTATATTTTTTTGGATTAATAGGTGACAATTATGATCAAGATATAGTTGATTTTGAAAAAGTTAAAAAATATGTAACTATTGGTAGCAATAACAATATTGGCTGTGCAAATTATAAGTTAGGTTATTTTTATAAATACGGAGAAGTATTTGAAAATGATTTTGATAAAGCACAAAAACATTTAAAATTATCAGCAGATAGCGGCAATGTATATGCTCAGCTTGAATTAATTGATTTAAATTCTTCAGGAAATTATTATCAGGATCTTGAAAAAATCATTGATACAATTGATTATATTAATAATCAGTCAATAAATAATACTCGGCCTAATGAGTTTGTTTATTATTGGGCTTCGATATATGCCAATGCCGCCAATGATTATTTAAAAGCAATAGATTATGCAAATGAAGTGATCAACCTTCTAACAATAAGAGAAGGTAAGAATGTACAAAATTTAGCTTACGACTATGGAATTTTGGCTGAAGCATATGAGAGTGCTGGTAATTATAATTTAGCAATAGAGTCGATAGATGAGGCTTTAAGAATTCATAATTATTCTGGTGCAAGAGAAGATTCTTATTTAATGCAATTATTTTCACAAAAAGCTAGAATACTTTTAAATGCAAATAAAAAAAATGAAGCGTATAAGGTTTTTTTTAAAATAGATAATTATTATAAAAATAATCCTGAAGATGTTTTTTTAGCTGATTATTCTTTTGCTCAATTTGAAATATCGAAATATTATTTTGAAAAAGGAGACTTTCAAAAATCTATTTCATATTTTAATTTAGCAGAAAAAAATGTTTATGATGCTTTTTTTGGGCTCGAAAGATTACATTTCAGAAATGTTCCAATAAAAATAAAAATCTTACAATATTTGAATGAAGATATTGATAAATATATTTCAGAATATCTTGATGGTTCAAAAAAAACTTCAGAAATTGACTATGCTGAAGCTTTAAAAATCTTTTCAGAAGAATATTTTCTAAGCAAAAATAAAGAGGCTTGCATTGAAAAAATGGAGGAATCAATTGAGATTAAAAGAAAATATTTAACAAATGATAACATCAATCTTTTAGAATCAAAAAATTTATTAGCTAAATGTTTTTTTCTTAATAATCGCATTAATGAAGCTGTTAGAATTTATGAAGAAACATTAAATGTAGTATTGGAGAATAATCTAAATGATTTAGTTATTTTAAACCCATTTTTTAAGGATGGGTTTTATAATTATTTAAAAATTATTAATGATAATAATGTAAATACTAACTCAGCATTTAATTTAATTTCATATTTAGATAGTAGTGATTTTTCTAATTTTATTAGAGAAATGATTGTAAAAAGTAATATACAAAATGAAGAAATCATTGATAATTTACAAAAAAAAGAAACATTAAGAAATCAAATTTCTGGATTAAGAAATGATTTAACTAAAATACAGTTAGCTGATGAAATCGATAGAGAACAAGAAAAAGATATTATGTCTAAAATTGAAGAGTATTCATATGAACTAAATGCTATAAATGATCTGTTAGAAGACAATTATCAGGAATTAAATTTTTTATTAAATAATACCAATTATTCATTAGAGAAAATACAAGAAGCAATTGATGTAAATGAAAATATTTTTTTATATACTTTTTACAATGAAGATTTAATTATACTTTTTGTCGATCAAAAGAATACGGATTTTAGAATAATAAAAAATATAAAAAATGATATTTTATTAAAAATAAAAAATTTAAGATTATTATTAGAAGAACCTAGAAGTAATATATCCCGATTTAATGTTGGCTATGATTTATATAAAATTCTGATTGAGCCTTTTGAAAGTAGTATTCAATTTGATGATAAAATTACTGTTATTTCTGACGATATTATTTCTTCTATACCTTTTGCCAGCTTATTAGATAATGAAATAAATGGAGATAATTTTTCTGAACAAGATTTCCTTATAAAGAAATATGGTTTCAGTTATCTTCCCTCAATTGAATCTTTTTATTTATTAAAAAATCTTAAAAATACTGAGTACGCTAAGAAATTTATTGGAGTAGGGAATCCAAATTTTGATAATACTTTTACTCAATTACCTAACACTGAAAGTGAAGTTAAATTTATTAGTGAAAATTTTGAAAATAATGACACAGTTCTGTTATTAGGAAATCAAGCTAATGAAACTCTGATAAATACAACGAACATGGATAGTGAATATATGATGTTTGCTACACATGCATTAAAAGCAAATGAAGTTGATAATATAAATGAGCCTGCAATTGTTCTTTCTCAAAATTTAGACAATTCTAATGATGGATATTTAACAACTTCAGAAATTTTAAATCAAAAATTTAATTCAAATTTATTAATATTATCAGCATGTAATACAGCATCTCCTGATCTAAGTGGTGATTATTATTCAGGTTTAACTAGATCATTTTTTTACTCTGGATCAAAAAATATGCTCACAACTAAATGGGCAGTGGAAACTAACTCGGCTGAATTGATCACTACAGAATTTTTTAAAAATAATGCTAAAAACTTTTTTGAAAAACTTAAAATGTCACAGATTCAACTATTACAAGATAACAATTATTCTCATCCTTTTTACTGGTCACCCTATACAATTGTTGGTGTAAATTAATTGAATATTCCTAGTAAAGAGGGAAAGCTTTTTCAAAAACTTACATTTTTTTAATTAATTTCAAACAAAATAAAACCAGGAACGTTTTAATATTTATAAACTTTACGAAAGGAAAAATTATGAAGAAATTATTAAAAATATTACTTGTTTTATTTGGTTCATTTTGGGTTCTTTATCTCGCAATGGAACTATTTTTTACAATCCCTTATTATACTGGACTTGATGGACACGCAGTAGTAAAAATTGTTATAGGTTTAGTATTAAGTGCAGGACCTTTATACTATGCTCTTAAAAAACTTTGAGTATTTTGATTAGTTGAAAACCATAATATGGATAAATATCAGAATGCTAAAGATTTCAATATCAAATCAATCTTCTTTTTATAAAGCTGAAATTGTAAATAAGATGGTTTATAATTTCTATATTAGGAAAGTATATAATGGTTGTTGATCCAGAAAGAAATGCAGTTTTTAAAATCCTTAAGAAAAAAAATAAAGATATATTGGGTTTTAAATATGATGGCGACATAGACAAAGTTGGCTTACCACACGGTAAAGGTAAAAAGAAATTCATCTATAACGAAAAAATAACATATGATTGGGAGATGTTGAAAAGCACTAATGATTTCAACACACAAGTATTCTTATATGGGCTAGGCATAAGAGTTGATGAAACTGCAAATTATAAAAATGGCTTAAGGCATGGAGAAGCAACATTAGCTTTTAGACCAGATGATCATCATGAAGAAAATACACTATTTCATTGTACTTTTGCAGATGGAGTAATTAATGGGTATGCATTACAACAAGGTATTTATGATACCAATTTTAGAGAGCACTTGGTTTTATATTTTTTAAATGGTGAAATAGTGCATCATTTTTGGTGTAATGATAAATCACGAGATAGACATTTAAAAAAATTAAAAAAACATGATAGCAGGATTTATAATATTACTAGCACTGATTTAGAGGTTTGGTTTACTGATGAGGATAATATTTTTCCTCACGATAGATCATGGACAAACTACAAAAAATTTAAACTTAAATAAATATGGGTAAGATTTTAAAATTTCCTAATAGAAACTCTCCAGCCTCTAAAGAGAAAATGGAGGAGCTTCTAATAGCTAATGAAGAGTTTAATAAAAAAGAAGATGAATTTGATAAAGCTCTATTTGATTTATTTAAAAAATATAAAAAAATAAGTAAGTATTTAAAATCAACAAAAAAAGAAAATAATGACCTTATAAAAGGTTTAAGAAATAGTTTTAAATCTAAATTAGACGATATAAAAAAAATATTAGAATAAAACTATTTATGTATCAATTAATTAAAAGTATTGAACTTGAACCAAGAAATAACAATGAAGGATACATTTATTTTTTTGATGATTCTTTAAAGACAGATAATATTGATTTTTTAAAGACATTCAAAAATGGGAGAGATAATAAAATTTTAAGATTTAATAGAAACTTTCAGATATTTAGTAGTTTTGGTAATGTTATAAAAAGAGGAGTTAAATTTTTTTCATCCTATAATAATAAAAAAGAAGTAACGGAATTGATTATTTCAACTACTAGTTCAAAAATATCTTATAGAAAAAAGATTGATATTGATGAAAGTATGAAGGAATTAATAAAATATAAAATTTTAAATTATAAAAAATCAAAAAATGAAACGTTAAATTTCATGAATGTGTTTAGGACAGAAAATATTAATGAAAACTGTAATATTTTAGACTTAATGAAGATTAAATCATTTTCATTAAAAATGATTGGAATCAAAGATAGAGAAGTTTCTGATAGAAATTTTTTGTTATTGGCAGAAAAGATAGGTAATAGAAATATTATAGCTAAATTTCTTGATAATTTAATCAGATTTGAGTTTGGTATGGCAGAGATATCGCTTCAAGAAGCTAATATAGATAAATTTTTAAATCATTGTCAATTTAAGCAAGAACTAGAATCAACAGAGTTTTATAAAGATAAAAAAATAAAATCTAATTGTAATATAAATATTAAATCGGGAAATTTGTGTATTCAGACTCTTGGTGAAGCATTTGAAATAAATATGAAACCAGGAAAATATAAAATGTATGAAATTTTTGATGAGGGTTTTAAAAATAATAAAGAAAAACAACTTAAAAGAGTTGAACAAGATGAAAAGTACGAAAAATTTAAAAAAAAATATCCTAATATGGAAATGGATGATTATGAATTAGCTATGGCATACAAAGATGGTTATGACCCATGGACCCCTGCTTTTATCCCTGAAAGTCCAAGCAATCATTTTCTTCTTTTATCACCCAAATAATTAAATATGGTATCTAAGAATGTTTAAAGATGACGAAAAAATTGTAATTAAGAGAATTCTTGATGACAAAGATAAGCAGTTTTTAGATTTTACATACACTGGCGATACCAAGAAAGATAATAAAACTCCACACGGTAGAGGTAATAAAAAATTTAACTTTGAATATAAATCTGGAATTTATTACGATTTAGAAAATATCAATTGTAGCAGACATTTAGATACAAAAATATATTTTTTAAATTTAGGTTTAAGAGAATATGAAAGTGCAGAATATAAAAATGGTGTAAGAAATGGAACAACTTTAATGCATATGATGGAGTATAGAACCAGTGAGGTAAAAAATACTTTTTATTGTTCTTTTAAAAACGGAATTCCTCATGGATATGCTTTAAATCAAGGTATTTTTGATGATAATTTTAAGGAACATTTAGTTTTATATTTTGAAAGAGGAAAAATATTACACCATTTTTGGAATACAGATAAGTCACGTGTCAAACATTTGAAAACTCTTAAAAAAAATGATGAGTATATTTACAATATCGTATCAGGACCATTAGATGTATTTTTCACTGAAGAAACTTATTTATATCCTCAAGATAGATCATTTATTCATAAGAATTTTAAATTATAAAAAAGAAAAGTCTTCAATAGGAGACATGTGTCCATTTTCAATCTCATCGAGTGTTTGTTGGCCTCTTTCCACAAGTTTCATTGCATTATTTAAAGCCCAAATTTGCTTTGTAGCTATGTGTACATCAAAAATTTTAATTCCTAATTCAATTTGCTTTTGTTCTTCTTGAATTTTATTGATTATATATTCTGCAGCACTTATTGCGTTGAAGGAAACATTAGTAAGCTTAGATGCTTTTCCCATAAATTCTTTTCTCATCTTTATTGTTTCTTTCAGATCAATTCTTTCTTTTCTTTTTGAAAGCCAGCCTTCATTAGCTGCTTGTTTTCTTAGTGTTGATAAAGAATAATTGAATTCTGTAGCGATATCTTGAAGAGTAGGGTACTCATTTCTCTCTCCTTTTATGTAATAATTACGTGCTTCAGTGTAATCAGGACGTTTTCTTGTCATAAAAACATTAATGCTAATGATTCTTTATAAAGAAAGTTCTAGAAAAATTTTTTTGTTAAAAAAAATTTAATAACGTGAATAAATTAGTTTTTTTTATTACTTAAAAGTAAATGTTTAAATTCTTCAACGGCAACTGTTGCAGGTTTATGAATAGCAAAATCAAATTGATTTTGATTACTTGATGGCTCTAGATTTAATTCAACTGTTGGTTTGCCCATATCTTTAAACATTGAAACGAAACCAGCAGCAGGGTAGACTTGTCCTGATGTGCCTATAGAAACAAATAGACTAGATTGTTCGGCTAAATCATGGATTTCATCCATTTGCATTGGTATTTCACCAAACCATACAATGTGAGGTCTCATTTGAGAGCCGCATTTAGGGCATTTATGGGTTTCATTTAGGTCCTCTATCCACTCAAACACATGATTATCATTCATTATACATCTCGCCTTATTTAGCTCACCGTGCATATGAATTATTGATGATGATCCTCCAATCTCATGTAAATTATCGATATTCTGTGTAACTATATGAATTTTATATGTTTTTTCTAATTCATGAAGTAAAATATGAGCCTTATTTGGCTTAATTCCTGAATTTAGTTCTTTTCGACGTTTATTATAAAAATCATAGACAAGAGTAGGGTTTCTATAGAAACCTTCGGGACTGGCAACATCCTCAATCCTATGGTTATTCCAAAGTCCATCTGAGTCTCTAAAAGTTTCAATCCCAGACTCTTTACTTATACCAGCACCCGTTAATATAAAGATCTGGGAATCAGCTGAAATCTGCGGTAATTGTTCCATTTGATACACTATATACAGTATTTTATTACACGTGAAAATCTATATCTAGTTTGTAATATTATAAATATATTTAGATAATATATATAAACTATTGATATATATAAATATTATTTTTCTATTGACTATTATTTACGATAACTGTAATTATCGTAATATATATTATGGTTAAAATATCACTAAATGAAAACGTAAGTAAACTAAAGGAAAAATCCAAAGCTAAAAACACTCAGGATAAGTATCAGGGAGATTGGTTAAAATTTATAGATTATTGCAAAAATAAATACAATTGCAGTCCTTTAGATGTTGATGATCTAGATAGTGCTTACGCATTAACAGCTAATTATATGGATTGGCTTCATGAAGATCCGGAGGCGAAAATACTCAAAGGATCTAGCAACATACCGGGTAGAGAAAATGTAAATAACAACCCCTACTCCTCTACTGCCTATAAAGCTTCCACTATACAAAGAATCTTAGCATCTATTACATATAAATATAGAGTTAACGGTTTTCAATTTGATAGAAAAAATCCAAATATCTCTGAAACAATTAGTGCAATTGTTAGAGATGAAAAAAATAATAAATCTGGTCAAGCAAGAGAGTTGCTAAAAGCAGATATTGAAAAAATTATTGATAAAATTCCAAATAATAACGAAGATTTTAGAAACATAAGAGATAGAGCTCTTATTTTAATAGGTTTTTATAGTTTTTGTAGAAGATCTGAGCTTTTAGGTATGAAATATGAACATTTAAATTTTGAAGAGGATGGTGTTCAGGTATTGATACCTTTTTCCAAGACTGATCAAAAAGGTGAAGGAAGAATGATATACCTTCCCAAAACTAATAATGATTATTGTCCAGTAAAAGCACTGAAAGATTGGTTAGAAGTAGCTTTAATAGATCAAGGCCCCCTGTTCTATAAAATAAATAGAGCTAATAATATTGAAAAATATATTCTAAATAATAAAAATCAAAAAATAAGTCTTACAGATACAAGCTTTGTCCTAATACTTAAAAAAAGAGCAAGAGAAGCTGATTTAGATAATTGTGATAAAATTTCAGGCCACAGTTTAAGAATTGGTTCTATTACTCAAGCTAGAATGAACGGTGTACCAACTCATGAAATAATGGCTCAAAGTGGGCATAAAACTACTCAAATGATTGATCGATACACTAAGCTTAGTAATATTAAAGAGACATCTGCTGCTAAAAAAATATAATATTTTTAATTTAAATTTATCATGAAAAAAATACCTAAAGTTTACTGTGCTTCCTTAGCAACAGAAACAAATACATTCTCACCTCTAAAAACTAATATGAAAAGTTTTAAAGAAACATTTTTTGCAAAACCATATCATCATCCCAAAACACCAACTTTATGCTCTGCCCTCTTTCCACTATTAAGAAAAAGAAAAGCTAATGGTGAAATTAAATTAATAGAAGGCACTGCTACTTGGGCTGAGCCAGGTGGATTAATTGATTCAAAAACATGGAATGATTTAAAAAAATTAATTCTAAAAGAAATAAAAAATGCAGGTAAATTGGATATAGTTCTTTTAGGTTTACATGGAGCAATGATAGCTAAAAACTGCGTAGACTGTGAGGGAGATCTATTAAAAAATATTAGAAAAATAGTTGGTTCAGATGTTGTTATAGGTGTAACTTTTGATCCTCATAGTCATTTAAGTAAAAAATTTATTACTAATACTAACATTTTAACAGTGTTTAAAGAATTTCCTCATACAGATTTTGTAGAGACAGCTAAAAATTGTATAAATTTATCTATCAAAACATTCAATAAAAATATCAAACCTAAAATTTCTGTATTTGATGTTAAAATGATGACTATTTTACCTACAAGCAAAGAACCAATGAGATCCTTTATAGATAAAATTAAATTATTAGAAAATAAAAGTCATATATTATCAATTTCAGTTATTCATGGTTTTATGGCTGGAGACTCTCCTGATCTAGGAGCCAAAATAGTAGTCATAACAAATAATAAAAAAAAATATGGTGACAAAATATCTTATGAATTAGGGATGAGTCTTTTTAGTAAAAGAAAAAATTTAGCACCAAAAACATTCTCAGCAACAAACTCTTTGAAAGAAGCTAAAAAATTATCAAAAAAAAATAAAAAACCTATTTTAATTGCTGATATTTGGGATAATCCTGGTGGAGGAGTATCTGGAGATTCAACTACCTTAATTAAAAAAGCAATATCAATGAAGTTAAAAAATATCGCCCTAGGCTCTATTTGGGATCCTTTAGCTGTTAAATTGTGTCACGAAGCAGGAGAAAATAAAGAGATAAATTTAAATTTTGGATCAAAAATTATGAAAGAATCAGGAGGGCCAATACATAAAAAAGTATTTGTTAAAAAAATAAAAAAAAATGTTTATCAAAAATTTGGTAGTTCTCTTGTACCGATGGGAGATAGCGCTTGTATTACCTTTGATGGAATTGAAGTTGTATTAAATTCAAATAGATGCCAAACATTTTCAACAGATCTATTTAGTAAGTTAGGTATAAATATCTCAAAAAAAAATATTATCATTGTTAAATCCACAAATCATTTTTATAAATCTTTTAAGCCACATGTATCTGAAATAATTTATGCTTCAATAAATGGTATTTATCCAAATAATCCAAAAAAAAATAAGTATATTAAATTAAAAAGAAAAATTTGGCCTATTTACACCAACCCTCATTTATAATTTATTAATGAATTTTAATATTTATTTAAAAATATCTTAATATAATAATAAGATATTTAGTAACAGGTATATAATGAAAATAAAAAAAGGTGATAAAATTGATGAAATTACTCTTCCAAAACATGATGGTTCAGAATTTAATTTTTCTGACACAAAGGGTAAAAAAGTTTTGTTAACTTTTTATAGAGTTGCTGGATGCACTTTTTGTAATTTAAGATTATTAGAATTCAATAGACGATATAATGAATTTGGACCAAACTTTACTCATGTAGGAATTTTTCATTCTAGTGTAAATCTATTAAAATCGAATATGAAAAAGCACGGCCCTACTCCATTCACTGTATTAGCTGATGAAAATTTTAAATATTTTAAAAAATATGAAATTGAAAGATCTTGGAGTAAATTATTTTTAGCGGGTTTATATAAGACATTTGTAATTTTTCCTGCATTAATAAGAGGCTTTATGCCTATTCCTCTTGGAGGTTATTTTAATACAGCAGTTACAGATATAATGATTAATGAAGACGGCATTGTTGAAGAGGTTTTATATGCTAAAAAACATGCAGCTGATCATTTTGAATTCAATAAAGTAAAAGAATTTTCTTTGAGATAAAATTTGCTGGAATTTAAAATCCCAGCAAAATTATTTAAGTATAAATTATATCTGAAAGTCTATAGATTAGCACAATTGCAATTATGACAAATACATGCCCTACTACCTCATCACCAATATCTTGCTTTGAATCAGGGTCAATAATTTTAAACCTAGTTGCCCACCCTAAAATTACCTGATGTGTTGAAACAAGAAAATTTAATACAAGAAAAATCCAAGCACCTTCAGGTCCTCGAAAAAGTAAATAAATTCCCAAAATTAAAATTGGTAAAACAAAAGTTCCAACAATTCTTATAATAGGAACTGACTTTTCTCCCAAATCATAACGAGTAACTAATGTATTAGGACTTAGAACAGTTAGAAACGCATAATAGCCTAAACCTAACATGCTAATAATATACAAGACTAAATTTAAAGTACCTCCCCAAGCCATTATCATGATTATTGTCTCCTTTAAAAATTATTAATAATTAGATAAATACTAATCATGCTTGAACTTTGTCAATATTTACATTTTAAATATAATAATATTAAAATTTAATTATTAATTTTTGATGATTATATTATAGATTTTTGATAAAAAAAATTATGAATACAGAAAGAAAACTCGCAACTATCTTAGCTACTGATTGTGTAAATTTCAGCAAACATATGGAAGAAAATGAAGAGTTAACTTTATCTAATCTTAATGAATGCAGAAAAATTATTGATGAAATTATTGCTAAATTTGATGGTAAAATTTTTTCAACTGCTGGCGATTCTGTAGTCGCCGAATTTGCCAGTCCTGTACAGTGCGTGAAAGCTGCTATCGAATTTCAGGATAAATTATATGAAAGAAATGAACATTCTTTAACTAAGTTGCAATTAAGCTGGAGAGTAGGTATTCATGTAGATGATGTAATTGTAGAAAATAATAACATTATGGGCTCAGGTGTAAATGTTGCTGCAAGATTAGAAAGTCAAAGTGAACCAGGTAAAATTCTCGTTTCAAAAATAGTAAAAGATCAAGTTGATAAAAGAATTGATTATTCAATAGAAGCTGATGGTACAAGGAAACTCAAAAATATAAGTGATGGGTTTGAGGTTTTTAAAGTAAAAGGTTTAAAAATAGATGAAGATGACTTCTTCTCAGAAGAAGTTAATGAGGAAATTAATGAAAATGAAAATAATAAAAAAGATGATAATGTAATTATATCAAGAAATTCTTCTCAACCAAAAATAGCTATACTCACATTTAAGAATGTTAGCAAAAATGATGACAGTGAATTTTTGGTAGAAGCTATTACAGGGGATTTAATTATTGAATTTTCCAGAATGAAAGAATTTGATGTTGTATCAAAAAAAACATGTGACGATCATGATAAAAGTAATGAGGACGCACTTACATTCGCAAAAAAACATAAAATAGATTTTTTAGTTGGTGGAAACATTAGATCAGCTGGTAATAGATTAAGAGTAGCAGTAGATTTAACTAATGCAAAGGATGGTTCCATTATATGGGGGGATCGATATGATAGAGTTCTTGAAGATATTTTTGATATCCAAGATGAAATTGTTCAAAAAATATCAAAAGAATTATTAGGTAATATAGAAATTACAAATTTACAAAACATTAAAAGAAAACCTACGGAAAATTTAAATTCTTATGAAAATTTAGTTATTGGAAGATATCATTGGCTTAGACAATCATCAGCAAAAGAACACAATGATAAGGCTTTATATCACTTTGATAAAGCTCTCGAACAAGATGAAACAAATGCAAGAGCACACTCACTTAAAGCTTGTACAATTGGTGGTGGCCTAGGTAAACAATATTATGAAGATAATGATAAAATGATGAAAATGATTTTTCATCATATTGAGAAAAGTTTAGAGCATGATGAGAACGATTATGAAGTGAGAAGAATTAGCTCAGCTATTTCCTTAATGCAAAAAAAATATGAAGAGTCAGAAGAACACGGAAAGATTGCCTACTCTATGAATCCAAATGATCCAAGAGTACTTGCAGTTTATGGTGAAATATTAGTAAGAAATAAAAAAATTGATCAAGGATTAGAATTACTTCATAAAGCACTTGAATTAGATCCTATACCTGCTGGTCAAAAAACATCAGATAACAGGTATAGAGATCTTGTCTTAGGTTATTTTTGTAAAAAGGATTATGATGTTTGCATAACTCAAGCTCAAAAAATTAAAGAGTTGGAACCACGATCTTGGATATTCCTCTTATTTTCATTAAAAGAAAAGAATAATGAAATTAATTTAAAAGAAAATGAATATTTTGTTAACAAATATGATGATTATTCAAAACTAGATTGGAAAGAGACAATTAAAGGCTTTCATCTACCGGATGAGGAAATGAATAAAAATTTAGAAAATTTTACAAATCAAGTTATTAATTAATCTTTATTTTTTCTATCTGTAAAAGCGCTTGCTAATATACCTGCTGGTAAAGCAACTGCTCCAATTCCAAACAATGCAGTGCATACTGCTGCAAATCTACCTAAAAATGTAATAGGTGTGTAATCACCATAACCTGTTGATAGTAAAGCTGCAGAACTTACCCATAAAGCTCTTGGGATAGAGCCAAAAGCTTCAGGTTGTAAATCACCTTCTACAACATAAAGTAAAGTCGCAGACAATAACATTAAACTTAGAGTTAGTAGTAATGAAAAAATTAATTCGTGTCTCCTGTCATATATTGCATGAAGTATAAAATCTACTGACTCACTAAAACGTCCAAAACGAAGAATGCTAAATATTCTTATAGCTCTTAATAATCGTACTAAAAAACCTTCATTGATACCAATTAAAAATAATGGAATAAGTGCAATTGCATCAATTAGAGCAGGTAATGTAAAAATATATTTAATCTTTCCTTTAAAACCTTTAAATTTGTTAATTTGATCTACAGCAATTAATCTACAAATATACTCAATTAAAAATACTATACCAAAAAAAAGTTTTGCTGAGTCAAAGAGCTGATTATATTGCTCATAAATCAATTTTTCTGACTCAATAACAACAAAAACACAGTTCAATATAATGAAAAAGAATATAATTTTTTCAATAAGTGTAAAATCCTTCTCTTCAAGACCAAAATGCAAGTGTTCGAATAAATACTTTGAAAATGAATTCATTTTTATATAAATTCTTTATAGCAAAAATTACAAAATGAAAATTAACATTTTTTACCTACTATCTAAGATTAGTATAATTTTAATAAGCTTATTATGTATTTTATCTATTCTATTATTTTATAATAATGCAGTTACTTTAAATTCTTTATATATACTCATTTCTGTATTCATTATTGGTTCTGTAATACAGTTAAACAAATTAAAGAAATTTACACGAGTACTATTTACTATCATTATACTTCCTATTTTATCATATCTAATGGTAAATTTTTCGTATGATATAGTTATTCAAAAGGAATTTTTTTTAATTAATGAAACTATAAGTAACCTTACAGAAAAAATCTTACTGATAACTTTATATTTTATTCCATCAATATTCATAATGATGTTTTATAAATACGAAGTATTATCACTAAATAATAAATCAGGAACAACAATACCTGAGATAATAACATTTCTTTTTCAGTTTTTATTATTTGCGATACCTTCATTTTTAGTTTTATCCTTTGTTTTTAATTTAGAACTTACAAGTATACTTGCTGCAGGTGGTATAGTTTTTGCTGCTATTGCACTTTCTTTACAATCAAGCTTATCAGATTTAATTAAAGGAATTTTTGTAAATATTGAGAGACCATTTGCGATAAACGATTGGATTACTGTTGATGATAAAACAGGTTATGTAGAAAATATTACATGGAGAAGTACAAGAATAAGAACATTTCAGAATACTGAAGTAATCATTCCAAATGAAATAGTTGCAGATTCAATTTTAACAAATTGGAGCAAACAAGATAAAGAAAAAATGAGTGAAGGATTTCATATTTTTAATAAATTATATTTTCATCCATCTCATGACCCAGAAAATATCTCTAAGTTACTCTATAATGCTCTTAAAAAAGCTAAGCCAGTTGATGGTAGAGAGCAATTAAATTTACAGTGGGTTCGTTTTATAGGTGCTAATGAGTTTGGATTAGAATTTGTTGTTGCTTTTGATTGCACAAAAAGAATTTTAAAAAATTCGATGCAAGATAGCGTGATGATGGAAATACATAAAACCTTAAGACATGCAGGCGTTCAAATGTCAGCGGGTAAACTTTATGGAAAACTTGAAGAAGATACAGGACTACATGCTCTTGACACACACAGAAGTCGAGAAGATTTTGAAAAAAGACAGGTTAGTGAATTTAATCCTTATAATGAGTCGGTAAAAAATAGAGTCCTACTTCAAAAAATTCCTATTTTTATGTCTTTAAATTCTGAAGATTTAGATGAAATTGCTGAAAATGCTGAAAGACTCCATTTTGAAAAAGATGATTACATTATTAAACAAAATGATTCTGGAGATTCTCTTTACGTTATAAATGACGGAGTAGTATCTGTTTACTTAGATAATGAAAATAAAGATAAAGTATTTTTAGCTAAACTTGGTGTTGGGGACTTTGTTGGTGAAGGAAGTCTTCTTACCGGTGAACCCAGGTCTGCTAATGTTATAGCTGAAACACCTTGCATAGTTATAAAAGTAAGCAAGGATATAATAAAAGATATATTTTCTAAAAATCCTAATGTGTATGATTATGTTGCAAATATTTTAGCTCAAAGAAAGTTAAAACTTGATAAGAAAAAAAATGAAAGTCAATTAACTAAAGATGAAAATAAAAATCTAGTTAATGATATTAAGAATGCAATAATAAATTTTTTAAAATAGAATACCCCCCTACTCTTCGTCAATTTCTTTACTAAAATCTTCTTGTAGTTTTTTTAATTCTTTCATTGCAGCCTTCATATCAGAACTATCAAATATTTGAATATCCACGTGGTTACCTTTTTTCGAATATGATTTTTTTGTTTTGCTATTTTTTTTATTTTTAAAATCAATTACCTTGTAAGTTTTAACAGGTCTTACAAAACCTTTAGGAGTTATTTCTTCATACTCTTGGCAATTTATATGATTTTTAACTAAATTATATGTTGTATCAGAAATAATAATTTCATTTTCAGGAGCAATGGATTGCAATCTAGAGGCTAAATTTACAGAAGAACCTATTGCTGTATAATCACTCATTACGCTAGATCCAAAATCACCAACATTTGCAAAACCTGAAGAGATTCCATATCTTACCTTTAATCCACCTTTAACACCCTGCCTGGTCCAGAAAGATTGCAGTTCCTTAACTCGTTCTTTCATTTCTAAAGCCATGCTTATACAATTAATAGCATCATTCTCATCGCCTAGTGTTTCAGGGGCGCCATGAAAGGAAAGTATTGCATCACCTATAAATTTATCAATTGTAGCATCTGAATTTATTGCAATTAAACTCATTTCACTTAGATAATTATTTAAGATTAAAGCAAGTTTTTCTGCTTCTAACGAGTCAGATAAATCAGTAAAATTTACAATATCAGAGAAAAAAATTGTTAAATTTTTTCTTACGTAGCTTTCTTTTGTTTTTTTACCTGACTCTTCTTCATCAAAAATAGACTTATATACTTGAGGCGAAAGATATTTTGATAACCTATTAGCAATATTTTCTAATCTTTTCGTTTTTTCTTCAATCAATTCTCTATCTTTTAATTTTTGCTCAAGTAATTCTTCCTTCTCTCTTCGAAGATTATATTCATCTGTTCGATCAACAAATTGTCCTTGAATACCATTTAAATAAGGGAAATCTCTATTTTCAGTATAAGCGGAAAGTAAAGAATATACTTTAATTTCATCATCAATTTTGATTTCTATTTTAGGAATAATAACAAAACCATTTTTTTCTAAATTTTGTTTAAAATTTTTAATATATTCGTCTCCAACTCCAAGCTGTTCTAAAATACTAGTAAAAGGAATATTATTGACAGTTTTAAGAATTGGAAAAAATTTTTTAAAATTTTTATTTACTCGCAAAACTTCTAAGTTACGGTTGGCAAAATAAGCTGCTGTGACAGCATTAGAGAAATTAAAAAAACTTAAATCTATGACAGTTTTTTCATCAAAAAACTTATCAAGTTTCATTTTTTATTTAATTATGGGTGATGTTTAGTAATTCCGCTAATATAATCCATTATTGCTATAACTAATCCTGATAAAATAAATACAGCGTGAATAAATATCATTAAGTAAATTTCTTCTGATGTTTTTGATCCAACATCAATAAAAGCTTCTAGCAAACCTATACTTGAAATAGCTACTATTGAAGCAATAAGTTTTAATTTCAAGCCTGAAAAATCTAGTTTACCCATCCATTCGGGTTTATCTTCAGATTGATTTGCAATATCAATTTTTGAAACAAAATTTTCATATCCTGCAAATATAACCATTAAAACTAAATTTCCAACAAGGGCTAAATCAACAATATGTAATACGAATACAAGAAGTTCATTTAAAGTTAAATCGTTTAAGTGTGTAATTTCATAAATGAATAACGCGATAACTTTATATGTAATAACTAGTAGAGTAAGACATAGAGCAACATAAACAGGAGCCAACGCCCATCTGCTCGAAAACATTGCTCTTTCAAGCAATCCTTCAAATACTCTTCGCATAAACAATAAGTAATTTTTAAATAATATTTGTCAATTAAATTTTACTATTTACCCCATTTATAAGTCAGTAAATCATATCTTTTAGCAAAATTAAGTAATAAATTTTTTGTATCTAGATCTAAGGGCTTAATAGGATCTCTGCAAAAATCTGATTTTATTACGCCGCCTTCTTTCATTACTGTTTTTGTAGCTCTAAAACCACATTGTCTATTTTCAAAATTTATCAAAGGAAGAATACCATTATAGACTTCTTCAGCTTTATCTTTTTCATTATTCCAAAAATGATCAATTACAGGCGCAATTTTTTCTGGAAGTAATGCTGAACTCATACTGCCAGAAATTCCAGCTTCTAAGTCTGCATACAAAGTAATACTTTCTTCTCCATCAAAAGGTGCATCTAATCTAGAACTACAGTTCTTAATAAGTGCTCTTATTTTTGATGCTGCGTTAGCACTTTCAATTTTAAAACATGTTAAATATTCAATTTCATTAATCATTTTTGTAAGAAGAGGTACTGAAAGTTCAATTCCAGATAAAGGCGCATCTTGTATCATAATTGGTATGCCAACTTTAGAAATTTCATTAAACTGTTCAAATATTTGATCTGGATTACCCTTTAGCAATGCACCATGATAAGGTGGCATCATCATTATAATATCTGCACCTAGTGATTTTGCTAATTCTGCTCGAGGTCGTACAATGTCAGTAGCAAAATGAGAGACCGTAACAATTGTTTTAACTCTACCATCGATTTTTTTCATACAAAGTTTTGTTAATTTTTCTCTTTCATCATCTGAGAGTAAAAATTGTTCAGAATAATTTGCTAGAATACAAATACCTTCAACTTTTTGATCAACCATACAGTCAATAACTCTATTCATTCCTTCATAATCAACTTCACCATTTTCATGAAATGGTGTTGGAGCAACTGGCCACATACCATGGTATTTATATTTATTCATTTCTTTAAAACCTTATAGAAACTTTAAGATCATTTTAAAAGGTTATTTTTCATTTATCCATACTAACATTTCATTTTCACCTCTATTTGACCATAAGTAGTATGGAACAAATTTTAAATATGCATCTGTAAGTTTTGGTTTATCTTGAATATATAACTCATTAGTATCATCAAATTTTGATCCATTAATACTTAAAGAAATAATATTTTCTGAATTTATTTTATCTTCTTTTTCGTTAAAGCTATTATTGCTATCTATAACAAATCGATTTAAATTTTTTCCATTATCTATTTCTTCTAAACAATAGAGTATTGGACCTCTAAAAATAGATGCTTTTCTAATATTATATCTGACATTTGGATTTGTTCTTACAAAACGAGGTGTAAAATTAAATTTTAATTCTATTTTATCACCAGCTTTCCATTTTCTATAAATTTTTGCATATCCATTGAAAGTTTTGTAATTTATTTCTTCACCATTGATTAATATTTTTGTTTTTTGATCCCATGATGGAATTCGGAAATAAATAATTGATTCTTTGTTATTAGAATTTAAAATTTTTATCTCAGAATAACCTTTATGGGGAAATTCACTTGTTTGTATTATTTTTAATTCTTGTTCTTTATCTGAAAGATCTAATTCAGAACTAATGTATTGATCCACTACCAAAGAATCTTGATAGATATTATAAATATACATATCCATACTAGCAATTAGGCGAGTTATATTTGGCGGACAACAAGAGCAAATGTGATATTCATCTCTTATACCATGTCGTCTATCTTGAAAATGTAAATAACCAGGGTTACATTCAAGATAATTATCGTAAAAGAAACCTTTTCCATCCTGAGAAGTACTAGCAAGAATAAGATTATAGAAACTATTTTCTATAATATCTGCATACTCACTATTAATTTCTATTTTTGACAATCTATTTGCAAAATAAATAAGTGCAATACTTGCACAAGTTTCTGCAAAAGCCATGTCATTAGGAAGATCATAATCAAAAGAAAATCGTTCTCCTATATGCGCACTACCAACGCCACTATGTATATACATTCTTTTGTCTACAATATTGCGCCAAAGTAGCTTGCAAGTTTTCAAAAGATCTTTGTTATTATTAATTCTAGCTAGATCAGCCATAGCAGTGAACATATAAAGTGCTCTAACTGAATGCCCCTCTGCAGTATTTTGTTTTATTGGTTCTTTATGAGCCTGCCAATATTCTAAATCCTTAAATACTGATTCATCTTTGGCTAAATAGAAATCAACAAAATCTCTTAAATTGGAAGGTAATTTTGAATAATCTAATTTTTGTGAATTTTTTTTTAATATTTCGTTTTCATTAATAAAATAATGTTTGTTATTAGAGTCAGTCTTACCTCTTTCTTCAATAAAATATGTTGCAAGGTCTAAATATTTTTTTTTATTTGTATATTCATAAGCCTTTACTAAAGCTAATTCAATTTCTTGATGACCCGGGTATCCTCTTTTTTTACCAACTTCTCGACCAAAAGTATCAATTATATGATCAATATATTTTTCTATTGAATTTAAAAAATGATTTTCTCCCGTTGCTTTTGAATGTTCAATGGCTGATTCTAATAAATGGCCGGCACAATATAATTCATGACGATCCCTTAAGTTAGTAAATTTATTTTCAGGCTCATGAAATTTAAAAAAAAAATTTAAATAACCATTATCCTCCTGATTATTGATGATTTTTTTTATAATGTTATCACATTTGTTTTTTAAGTTCTTATTTTTTTCTTGTTGCATGGAAAAAAATGCACCTTCCATTAATTTTGCTAAATCTGATTCCCAAAATATATGTGGTTTTTCTGAAGCAGTGCTTTCATTTGTTAATGCTCTTATTCTTCCAGATTTTTCAAATGAATTTAGTATTGCAAAAAAAGATGAGTTGATATTTAAATCTTTTCTTTTTTTCCAAAATCCATTGTTTATTTTAACTTTTGTAAGATCCATTTAATTACTCAATTATTAATCTATAGCATTTATAATATTTTTATTTTTCTTCTCTTCTTTACTTCTCTCATTGTAAGTAATAATCAATACTGAAGAGAATACAACAATTCCACCTATCCAGGTCCATAAATCTGGAATTTCTTTAAATAAAAAATAACCAAAAGCAGATCCAAAAATTAATCCACTAAACCATATTGGCTGTGTAACTGATAAATCAGCATATTTATATGCAAGACCTAAACACAAGTGTAAAATTGTACCTGATATGGCTCCAATAAAAACATATAAGATGGAAAATAGTGAAGGTGTTTCCCAAAAATAAATTGCTAGAGGTAAGGCAAAAAAAGTCATTAAAGTATATTGGTATGAAACCATTGTAATTGGTGAATCATCTTTTGATACATATTTTGAAAGAATAATTATAAAAGACCAAAATAACAAAGAAACTAAAACCATTATAGTGCCTATGTTAAATTCGACATAACCTGGTCTTATTATTATTATAGTACCTAAAAAACCAATAACTAATGCTAAAATTCTGTATTTAAAAATTTTTTCTCTAAAAATTAAAAAACTTAATAGTACGACAATTATTGGGCTTAAAAAATTCATAGCTTTAAATTGTTCAAAAGGAATGTATATAAGAGCTCCAAAACCTAAAATCATTACGGGAATGTTAAATAACCCGCGAACTATGTAGAATTTCAAATTATTTGTTTTATAAGTTGTAAATTTATTTTTAACTAAATAAGGAAAGATAATTAATAAACCAAAAAAGAATCTTAAAAACCCAATTGTAAAAACATTTGAATCATATTGTGCAGCACGTATTAATGCTTCCATTAAAACTGCAAAAAAAGAAGCAGACAAAGTTAATAAAATAGCCTTAATATTATTATTCATTAATAAAATTAAAGTTTAATCGGTATTGATTGCTTTGCTATATCTTTTTTTAAATAATTTTCTCTATAAGTAATAATCAGAATTGATGAAAAAATTATTAAACCTCCTATTATCGTCCAAATATCAGGTATTTCATCAAAAATTAAAAAACCAAATAAAGATGCAATCAATAGCCTGGAAAAGTTTACAGGTTGTAAAACTGATAAATCTGTAAGCTTATAAGCTGTATTGATACACAAATGTACTATTGTCCCAGCAATGCCTGCAAACATTAAATAATATAATGTTTCTGATGAGGGAGATTGCCAAAAATATAATGCTATAGGAAAAGATAAGAATGTGACTAGGGTATATTGGTAAGATAAAATTGTAAATGCACTATCAACTCTTGCTGCAAATTTTGTAATTATGACAACTACTGACCAAATAGAACAGGAACATAAAACCAAATATGCACCTACATTTATTGGAACAATACCTGGCCTCAAAATAACAAAGACTCCAACTAGACCGATTAGCAAAGCACCAATACGAATTAAATAAATTTTTTCTTTCAAAAAAATTACACTTAAGGCAACTACAATTATAGGTGTAACAAAAGAAATTGCTTTGATTTGTTCTAAAGGGATAAATTGTAGGGCAGAAAATCCAAGTAACATCATTGGAATATTTAAAATACCTCTTGTTAAATGAATTTTTAAATTAGGTGTCTTAAAGTTTTGAAATTTAGTATAAAAAATAAAAGGCAGAATTAAAATAAACCCAAAAAGAAATCTCAAAAATCCAGCAGTAAATACATTTATATCTTGAAGTGAAAATTTAATAAGAACATTCATTGTTACTCCTGAAACAGAAGCAACTAAAGCTAAAATAATAGCTTTTACATTATTATTCATAATTTATACGAATGGAATATCGCAAATTTCTCCTTTGTATTTTCTATTCTCAATAATTATATCAAATTGATCTTTAGTTAAAAAGTATGGTTTATTTATCATTGCAATTCCAATCACCATGTTAAATGTAGGTGAAAAAACTGCAGATCTAATTTCGCCAATTATTTTATCACCAATTGTTAAGTTAATTGCTGATCTTAAATTAATATTATCCAAATTAATTTTAACACCCATTAATTTTTTATTAATTCCATTTTCTTTAATTTTAATTAATTTTTCTTTTCCAAGAAATTCAATATCATTTTCTAGATTTACAAATTTTTCTAATCCACATTCAAAGGGATTATCATTTATGTCCATATCGTTTCCATAAGAGAGTAAAGAACCTTCAATTCTTTCAATTAAATGAGGGCAACCTGGTTGTACGTTAAACTCTTTACCTTGTTGAAACAATAAGTCATATAACTCTAGTCCAGATTTGGAATCTTCAACATAAATTTCTACACCACCTTGTTTTGACCAACCGGATCTAGCAATCAAATGTTTAGAATTTTTAAAATTAAAATATTTAAAATTATAAAATTTTAAATCTAAAATTTCTTTTCCAAAAACTTTTTCTAACAAATTAAAAGACTTAGGACCTTGTACTGCCATAATATTTACATCAGGTTCAGAAATAGAAACTTCTAATTTTTTTCCTATTGCAAGACCTTTAGCAAATAACATAACGTCTGAGTCAGCAATTGAAATCCACCATTTTTCATTATTGAATTTAAGTACAACCGGATCATTAATCATACCGCCATTTTCATCAATAATTGGACAATAATAACATTTACCTTCTTTTGCCTTACTTAAATCTCTGCATGTCATTAATTGAACTAATTGATACGCATCCTTGCCTTTTATTTCTATTTGTCTTTCGGCGGCTACATCCCATATTTGAACATGATTTTTTAAATGATTGTATGTTTCTTCAAGACTTCCCTCAAAACCTGCAGGAAGTAACATATGATTGTATATTGTATAAGAACTTACTCCCTGTTTTTCAATTCTCGAAGAATAAATTGTACTTCTTAACCTTCTTGATTTAGCTACAAATTGATTGGGCATGGAAGACTCGTATAAATATTTGTATTAAATTAGTCTACATCTAAATAAAATAAATTTGATTTAATAAATCAAAGAAAATAATTGTAGGCAAAGTACAATGATAAAACAACCAATACAATAGCTACCCAAATAGATAAGTTAGTAAAAAAAGTTTTTAAATTATTATTTGTGCTTAAGAAAGACGGTAAAATCAATAAAAGCACCCCAATCATATAAATAATTGGAACTAACTTATCCATTGATTAATATTTTTCCTTATCAATTAATTCACTAACAAGTAAATTTCCGAATCCTTTTTTTGAAGCTTGTTTGTAAAATGATTTTGCTATTTTTGAGAGTTTATTAGCATTTGGCAAATCTGAAACAAGATCATTAATATAATTCAAATCTTTATAGGTATTATCTACAGAAAAAACATACCCTTTAAAATTACCTTTTATAGCTTTATGTGCAATTCTATCTAAAGCCCCTGAATTTCCAGAACCCAATCTCGCAACATCACATAAGAGTTTAATATTAATATCTAGTTTTTTTGCAGATTTAAAAAATTCAATTACACTGGTCGTAGTCATTAATGATAAAAAGTTAGATAATAATTTTGCAGAAGATGCTTTTGATACATCACCAAAATTAAAAACAGACTTACAAAATGAATTAAGATACTTTTTACATTTTGAAAAATTACTTTTTTTACCACCATAAATACCCCCTAATATACCCTGCTCACTTTGAACTGGTCCACCCATTACCCCACAAAAATTATAGCTTATTTTTTTTGATTTAAAAATTTTATACATTTTTAAAGCGCCATTTTTGTTATGAGTTGTTAGATCTATTACAAGTGTTTTACTATCAAGTTGTTGTTTAATTTTGTTTGCTACATTCAATGCAACAGATGTATTTGTTACACATATCATTAAACAATCAAGTTTATGATTTTGTATTTCATTATATGATTTTAATTCTTTAGCTCCGATTTTTTTTAATTTGTTTATGGGTTTTCTATTTTTATGAGCAAAAATAAATACGTTGTGCTTTTTTAATAAATTTTTAGCCATTCCATAGCCCATATAGCCAACACCTATAAATCCTACATTGCTCATAAAAATAACTATAGTGAAAAAATTATTATTTAAAAGTGAATTATCAATTTTAATTATTTCTAGATGAAATAAAAGAAACTACTAAAACAATAATTAAAAGAGGAACACATAAAAGATTTATAACAGCCCAATTTGAAAAATATAAAAGAAAACCAGCTGATAATGATCCTATACCTTGAGTAGAAAAAACAATAAAATCATTTAAACCTTGTGCTGTAAATCTATCCTTTTCCTCATAAGAAACAACCAACAAACTTGAACCTGAAACAAATAAAAAATTCCAGCCAATACCAAGTAATATTAAACCTAGCATGTAAGAATAATAAAAATCAAATAATGTGTTAGTTAGAATACTTAGAAATAAAATACCTACTCCTGCATATATAATATTTGTGTTTCCAAATCTTTTTATTAAATCTCCAGAAAATAAAGAAGGTAAAAACATTCCAATAACGTGAAGTTGAATTACAATACTGGTTTCAAATAAAGTAAATTTATTAACAAGATGCATATGTAAAGGAGTGGCAGTCATAATTATAGCCATTGTAAAATAACCAAGACCAGCGCTTACAATTGATTGTATAATTTTAATATTTTTTAAAAGTTTAAAAATAGTTTCAATTTCAAATTTGCTTTGATTTCTAGAAGTTTTTGTTTCATTATAAAAAAGAAGAACAAAAAAAGGAATAATTGCTGTAAACGATAAGAAAATATAACTGCCTAGAAATAAATTACTTGGAAAAAAATCTTTAAAATATTCTGCAAAATTAGAAGAAAGTAATGCAGAGATTATACCCAATAACAATATTATTGAGATAGATCTTGGAATAAATTCTTTGGCAACTGACTCAGATGCAGCAAATCGATACTGATGTATAAAAGCTTGTGAGCTACCAATTAAAAAATTACCTAATGAAAAAATAAAAAAATTTTCCAAATAAATTGCGATTGAACAAATAACTAAAGCTAAAAAACTTAAAAGAGATGAAAATAAAAATCCTTTCTGTCTCCCCAACATGCTCATAAACCTTGATGCAATAGGTGCGCTTATTGCTATACCTATAATCATTAATGTCATTGGTACTGTTGCTAATGAATCTTTCATCATTATCTGGGATGTAATTATTCCACCTAATAAAACTACAGCCATAGGTGGAAAAGCCGCTATAGTAGAAGAAATACAAATAACAATAAAATTTCTATTCAACATTACAAAAGATAATTTCTAATTGGTTATATTAATTTGATCACATGTCACTCTTTGATTTGCAATAAAAGTTAATAAAATTATTAAGTAGACAATATTTGCTATTAAGATAAAAATAATTATGGTTTCAAGTCATGATTTCGTAGATGATAAAAGAAATAAAAATATTAAAATTTATATCAACGGAAAATTTTATAAAAGAAAAGATGCTAAAATATCAGTTTTTGATTCTTCAACAATGCTTGGGGATGGTATCTGGGATTCGTTAAGATATCATAATAATAATTTCATTTTTCTAAAAGAACATCTAGATAGGTTATATAAAGATGCAAAGCTTATTGACTTAAAAATACATTTGACTCGTAAAAAACTTTCAGAAGCACTAATAAAAACTATTAAAATAAATAAAATGAAAACAGATGTTCATTTAAGAATAATTGTTTCTAGGGGTATTAAATCAACACCCTATCAATCACCTAAAGTTACAATATCCAAACCAACGATAATAATAATCCCTGAATATAAAAAACCAGATATTAAAGCATATAAGAAGGGATTAAAATTAGTTACAGTAAGAACTATTAGAGGGCCAATTAATGTTCAAAATCCACAAATAAATTCACTTAGTAAATTAAATTGTATACTTGCGTGTATTGAAGCTAATAAAAAGAATGCTGATGAAGCACTGATGTTCGATATTAATGGAAATGTAGCTACAAATAATAGTACACATTTCTTCTTTGTAAAAAACAATACTGTTTTTACTTCAACAGGGAAATATTGTGTTACAGGAATTACAAGACAGAAAATTATAGATCTATGTAAAAAAAATAAAATAAAAGTAAAAGAAAAGAATTTTAAATTAAAAGAAGTATTAAATGCAGATGAAGCATTTTGTACTGGATCTTTTGCAGGAATTGTCCCAGTAAATCAGATAAATAAAAAAAAATACTCATTAAAGAAAAATCCTATTACTAAAGAATTAACTAATTTTTATAATAATTTATTTTAAATGATTAATTTATTTGTTTGGTCTGGACCAAGAAATATCAGTACTGCATTGATGCGATCTTTTGAAAATAGAAGAGACACAAAAGTTTATGATGAACCTTTTTATGCATATTATTTAAAAAAAACTAACTTAAATCATCCAATGAAAGATGAAATTATAAATCACTATCATACAAATGAAGATGAGGTTATTAATTTAATCACTAGAGAAGATAATAATTATAAAATATTTTATCAAAAACATATGACTCATCATATTTTAGATGAAACACGGTTAGATTGGATTGATAAAGGTGTAAATTGCTTTTTAATCCGTGATCCTGCTAAAGTAATTGTTTCATATTTAAAAAAAAATACTTTAAAATCAATTCAAGATGTAGGCTTTAAAAAACTTTATGAAATTTTTAAATTATTAAATTCAAAAGAGCCTATAGTAATAAACTCTGATTATTTATTAGCAAGTCCTGAAAAGTATTTAAAAATTTTGTGTCAAAAATTAAATTTAGATTTTGATCAAAATATGCTTAATTGGCCAAAAGGCTATAGAGAAACAGATGGCATTTGGTCAAAAGTTTGGTATCAAGATGTAATTTCTTCTACTACCTTTAATACCAAAAATTTTAAAGAATATATGGTACCAAAAACTTATGAAAATATTTATAAAGAATGTTTAGACATATATGAAGAAATTAACAAGTACGCAATTAAAGTATGAATAAAGAAGATATTCAAGAAGCATCAAAAATTTTATTTGAACATAGATTGAATAAGACTGGCTTAAGTTCTTTAAAAAATCTAGAACCTCAAACAATTGATGAAGCTTATGCAATTCAAGATAATTTAAAACTTAGATACTTAGAATTGAAAGATAACATTTGTATTGGGAAAAAAATTGGCGCTACATCTCTAACAGCACAAGAAGTTTTAAATATGAGTGAACCTTTTTATGGAAATTTATACAGCAGATACAGTTTAGTAAACGCAAAAAAATTATATGCTAAAAATTTTTTTGAACCATATGCGGAACCAGAAATAAGTTTTAGGATTAAAGAAGATATAGATATCTCAAAAACACCCTACACTATAGACGATATAGATTTATTATTAGATGGATTAGTTTGCTCAATTGAAATAAACGATTTTAGATTTGCAAAACCATTATCTGAAATTGGTGCAAGAAATGTTATATCAACAAATGGAGCATCTGAATTTTGGTTACGTAATGAAAAAATATATAATATTAATGATGTCAATCTTAGTGATCTTGAAGTTACTTTGTATATAGATAACAAAATAATGGACTCAGGAAATACTAAAAATGTTTTGAATAATCCTTTAAATGCTGCTTTATGGTTAATCAATAATCTTGCAAAAAAAGGTGAGACATTGCTTAAAGGGCAATTTATTTCATCTGGCTCATGCACAAAACCATCAAAAATTTACTCTGGAAACCATATAAAAGCTAAATTTGAACAATTAGAGGATATTGAATTTCAATTTATTTAAATTATTTTTCTTTTATGACTACTAAAGTTTATTTTAATAATTCATGCAGTATTTGTAGGTTTGAAATAAATCATTACAAAAAACTAGAAAATAATCTTGAATGGATTGATATAAGTACTGAGAAAAAATCAAAAAAAGATACCGCCAAAAATGCTAAAGAATTATTAAGACGTTTACACACTGTAAAAAATAACAAAGTTTACAGTGGAGTTGATGCATTTATTGAAATGTGGTCAGAAATACCACGATATAGTTTTTTGGCTAAAATAATAAGAAAACCTGTGATTTATCAAGTTTCTTGGTTTTTATATGAAGTTTTTGCCCTAATTCTATTTTACAAAAACAAGAATCAACTAAATAAAATAGAAAGAATTTAAATGAATAATTATTTTGAGCTATTAGAGAAAATAGTACTATCTGTACTTATAGTTTGCACAATCATAGCGATTGGAATGGAAATACAAGGTATGATTGCAGTTTACAAAGTCACTCTTGCAGACATTCTTTTGCTATTTATTTATATTGAAATAATTGGAATGATTAAAGAATACTGGGTCTCTAAAATGATAAGAATGAGTTATCCGCTTTTCATTGCAATGACAGCTCTAGCCAGAATGATAATTATGCAAAGAAAAGATGTGGATCCATCGGCTTATGTGTATGAGTCTGTAGCAATATTAATATTAGCAATCGCAATTGTGGTATTAAGAGTTCGTCACATGGAAATACTTAATAGACGCTCTAAAAAATTACCTGACGATTAATTAATACTAAAATGTTTAAATCAAATATCAGCTTTGCTGAAGAGCAATTCCTGTCTTATTTGCATAAAACAGGAAAATATTATGAAGCAAATAGAAATTACAGTGAAGATAGTTCAAATAATAACACTACGTCTCTACTATCTCCCTTCATAAGATATAGGCTAATTTCTGAAGAACAAATTCTGCAAAAAGTATTAAAAAAATATGAACTTAGAGAATGCGAAAAATTTATCCAAGAAATTTATTGGAGAACTTATTGGAAAGGTTGGCTTGAACATAGACCATCGGTCTATTCTGATTATTTAGAAGATAGAAATAAATTGATTGAACAATTTTCTAATAAAAAATTTTATTTAAATGCAATTTCTGGAAATACAAATCTCTCTTTTTTTAATAATTGGATAAATAATCTAAAAGAAAATGGGTACTTGCATAATCATGTAAGAATGTGGTTTGCCTCAGTTTGGATTTTTACTCTTAATTTACCTTGGCAACTTGGTGCAGATTTTTTTATGCAACATTTATTGGATGGCGATCCAGCTTCTAATACATTATCTTGGAGATGGGTTGCCGGTATACAGACTAAGGGTAAAAATTATTTGGCAAGAAAAAGTAATATAGAAAAATATAGTAATATTAAAATATCAAGTAATGAAATTTTAAATGAAAATGCTAATCCTTTAATTGAAGAAAAAATTTATAATGTAAATGAACTACACTTAAATTCTGATTATAATTTAGAGGAAATAAAATATATTTTAATACCAACTGATGAATTAAATATTTTAAAAGATTTAAATCATAAAAAAGTAAATGTTTTTACAGGTTTACCACTAGAAGATTATAATGATCATAATTTCTCTGAAAAAATAATTAAACATATAAGAGACATTTGTATTTCATGTTTTAATGATGATGATTTTTATAAAAATATTAAAATTGATATTGAATTTGAAAATTATTATGAAGATTTAGATAAATGGATAAAAAAATTTCAAATTCAAGAAATATATTTACCCTATGTTACTAAAGGAAATTGGAAAAAAATTTATAAAAAAATAATTACAAAATTTCCATCAGTTAATTTTATAATTTTTAATAGAAAATATGATGTTAATAGTTGGATTTTTTCAAAAAAAGGTTATTTCAAATTTAAACAAAATATTCCAAATCTGATAACAA
This sequence comes from uncultured Alphaproteobacteria bacterium, assembly GCA_902541435.1. Classification (GTDB taxonomy): domain Bacteria; phylum Pseudomonadota; class Alphaproteobacteria; order HIMB59; genus CACPNW01. Next base: position 48,132 of record CACBQR010000001.1, on the reverse strand, counting down.
AAATTTAAATTATGAAGAATATACTTGAGATAAATAATGTAACTAAATTTTATAAAAATTCAGTTAAAGCGTTAGAAAATGTAAATCTCAATATTAAAGAAGGAGAAATATTTGCTCTACTTGGACCAAATGGTGCAGGAAAATCGACACTGATAAACTCAATTTGTGGAATAGTAAATTTCAATACAGGAACAATAAAAATTAATAATATGGATATTGTTAAAAATTATCGAACTACTAGAAAAATAACAGGTATTGTTCCTCAAGAATTAAATCTTGAATCTTTTGAAACTGTCTGGAACAATGTTAATTATTCTAGAGGTCTTTTTGGTAAGAAACCTAATCACAATTATATAGAAAAGCTTTTAAAACAACTATCCTTATGGGATAAAAAAGATAATAAAATTAAAGAACTATCAGGTGGAATGAAAAGAAGGGTTCTGATAGCTAAAGCTTTATCTCACCAACCTAAATTATTATTTTTAGATGAACCAACAGCTAGTGTGGATGTGGAATTACGCAAAGACATGTGGGATGTTGTTAAAAAATTAAATAAAGATGGAGTAACAATTATTTTAACAACACATTATATTGAAGAAGCGGAAGAGTTAAGTGATAGAGTGGCAGTTATAAACGATGGTAAAATAATTTTAGTGGATGAAAAAGATAAATTAATTAAAAAACTTGGAGAAAAAACAATTAAAATTGAATTATTTGAATCTGTAGAAAAAATAAATGGTAATTTATCAAAATATAATTTTACTTTAGATCAAACAAATAAAATTATCTCACATACCTATAATTTAAACTCAAACACAACTGATATTACTGAGCTATTAAATGATGTAAAAAAAGATGGTTATAAAATAAAAGACATTAATACTGAACAAAGTTCACTGGAGGAGATTTTTATCAAACTTATACAGGAAAATAATAATGAATTGGTACGGAATTAAAGCAATTTATATTCATGAAATGGAAAGGTTTAGAAGAACCTTATTTCAAAGTCTTGCCTCGCCAATAATTACAACTTCTCTTTACTTTGTAGTTTTTGGATCTGCAATTGGTTCAAGAATTACAGAGATAGATGGAATTAATTATGGCTCTTATATTGTACCGGGAATGATTATGTTAACTATCTTAACGCAATCAATTTCCAATGCTTCTTTTGCTTTTTATTTTCCAAGATTTACAAATACTATTTATGAAATCCTTGCAGCACCATTATCTTCTTTTGAGATAGTGCTTGGTTTTGTAGGAGCGGCAGCATCCAAATCATTAATAATTGGATGTGTGATTATATTAACTGCTAATTTTTTTGTAGATGTAAGAATAGATCACCCTCTTCTAATGATGTTTTTTTTAATTCTAACATCCATTACTTTTGCTTTATTTGGTTTTATAATTGGAATGTATGCAGAAGGTTTTGAAGGACTACAGATTATTCCAATTCTAATAATTACACCATTAGTTTTTTTAGGAGGAAGTTTTTACTCTATTAATATGCTTCCAGAATTTTGGCAGAAAATATCATTACTTAATCCTGTTTTATATTTAATAAGTGGTTTCAGATATAGTTTTTATGAAGTTTCTGATGTTTCATTACTTACAAGTACATTAACTATCCTAACAATTTTAATTGGATGCATAATATTTATCACATATACATTTTCAAAAGGATATAGAATTAAAGATTAAATGATTGAAAAAAATATTAGTAATGAATTTCAGAATAATGGAGTTGTATTACTAAAAAGAATTATTGATCTAAAATGGATTGAAGAACTAAGAAATGGTGTTGAGCATAATTTTCAAAACCCAAGTAAATATAAATGTGTTTATGAAGAAGTAAATAATCAAGAGGTATTTTATGATGATTATTGTAATTGGCAAAGAATAAAAGAGTATAAAAATTTTATTTTTAATTCTAATATTGCGAAAATTGCTGGCTCATTAATGAAATCTAAAAAAGTAAATTTATTCCATGAGCATGTTTTAATCAAAGAAAAAGGATCTAAAAAAAGAACACCGTGGCATCAAGATCAGGGGTATTACTGTGTACAAGGAAGAGATAATGTAAGTATTTGGATACCACTTGATAAAATTGATATTAATTCATCAATGGAATTCATATTAGGTTCACATAAATGGAATAAAATATTTTTACCTACAAAATTTAAAGGTTATGATTATGATCATAAAGATAAAGAATTTGAAAAAATTCCAGATATTGAAAATAATAGAAAAGATTATAAAATTATATCCTATGAATGTGAGCTAGGGGATGCCATAGCATTTAACTATGCAACAATTCATGCTGCATATGGCAATAGTTCAAATAATAGAAGAAGAGCTTTTTCAGTTAGATTTACTGGTGATGACGCAAGATATATTAAAAGGAAAGGTGAGATGTCTCCACCATTTCCAAATATTGATCTAAAAAATAATGAAGTTTTAGATAGCGAAACTTTTCCAGTCTTAATTTCTTCTTAAGAAATACATTAATGGTAGAGCTGTTGCATACATTATTAAGCTATAAATAGCAGCAGGTATCAAATAAACAGTACTTGCAAAGAAGGTATTAGCTACAACAATTGCTAATGTTCCATTTTGTAGCCCAACTTCCATCAACCAACATCTGAATGTTTCTTTTGAGGATTTAAAAGTATTAGATAATAAATAAACAATGATCATCATTATAATATTTAAAAATAACATAACCAAACCTGCTTGAGCAAAGTAAGTAATAACATTTTCTCTTTGAGATAATATTGCTCCAATAAGAACTAAAACAAATAAAATTATTGATATATTTTTTGCTATTTTTTCAAATGAAGATAACACTCCACTTAATAAAACTCCAACGATAACTGGTATTGTAACAATTAAAAACATTTGTGATGCAACACTAAATAACGACTGCCCCTCATTAATGCTACCCATGTCAAGAACACTTAATGATATCATTAATATTAATGGCACCGTAATTACGCATAAAATACTGTTTATTGCCGTTAAAGATATTGAAAGAGCAATATTTCCCTTTGCAAATGATGTTAAAACATTGCTGGTTACACCGCCAGGTGCTGCTGCAAGAATCATAACCCCAATAGCTAGCTCAGGAGATAAGGGCCAAAACATAACAATTAATAATGCAACTATTGGAAGAACAATAATTTGAAAAAATAATCCAATAAGAAAATCTCTTGGTTTAAAGAAAACTCTAGTAAAATCACTGAGACTTAAACCTAAACCCAATGAAAACATAATGAAAGCTAGAGAAAGCGGCAGTATTACGTCAGTTACAATTCCCATATAATTTATTTAACATTTGTTTGCTTATAAAAAAATATAAATTTATTTAGATTTTTGATAATTGCAATTTATCAAGCATTTCAATAGGCATTTTTACGATTTTACCTTTATCATTTATAGGAGTTATTAAAATCTTCGAATCAATTAATAAATCTTTTTCTCTGATTATTGACTGATGAAAAATTATTTTTACTTTTGAAATTTCATGAATTTTTGTTTCAACATCTAAGATATCTTCAAAATATGCAGGTAATTTAAAATCAATATCTATATGCTTAACTACAAAATAAAAATTAAGTGATTGGAGTAAGTTTTGATGATTATAACCCAGTTTATATAAGAATTCTGACCTACCCCTCTCTAAATATTTTAAATAATTTGAATGATAAACTCTACCTGATGCATCGGAATCTTCATAGTAAACTTTAATTTTATAATTCATAATATTGATTTAGATAATTTTTTGACATTTCAGAAAGATTAAAACCGATACCTATTGATGAATTTAATAAAAGATAACCATCTCTTATTTTGACTGCAGGTTTCAAAATATCAGTTCTTAGTGCATTTTCGTTGATATCATATTCTAAAAAACCACTTTGATTAATTGCAGACATTAAATGTGCTGAAGTAATCAAACCTACAGCACCACCTAAATAATGTAGATATAATTTATCAGTAACTATTCTATCTTTTAAACTTATTATTTGAGAAATACCTCCATACCTAGCAATATCTGGTTGTAAAAATTTAATTGAAGTATCATCATTTAATTTAACAAAGTTATTTATTTGAGTAATATTTTCACCAAAGGCTAAATTTTTATTATTATTTATTAAATTAATAATTTCATTTATAGAATTGTCGGCACTAATTGGCTCTTCTAACCAATAATATCTGAACTGATTTAATGCTTTAATATTTGAGTTAACTTTATCTATTTTCCAAGCTTGATTTACATCAATCATATAATCTTCAGAATCACTTAAAATTTTCTCAATTGATGCTAAACTTGTAATATCATCATTTAAATCATAACCAATTTTTATTTTAAATTTTTTTATGCCTAATTTTCTTGCTTCACTAATTCTTTCTTGGTGTTCGTCTCTATTAATTCCACTAGCATAAACTTGAATCTTATCTGGAGAATTACTATTAATTAATTTGTTTAGAGGTATCTTTTTATTTTTTGAAAATAAATCCCAACAAGCACAATCTATTCCAGAAATAATATTACTAAAAGCTCCATAATCACCACTTTGAATTTTTATTGAATTAAATTTTTCATAAAAAAAATCATAAGGATCACTCGGCTTTTCAAAATTAAAATTTTTAAGTAAATTTACAAAATAATCTTTAAAAATTTCAAATCTATATCTACCAGCATGATTTGGGAAATTACACCATATTTCCCCAAATCCACTGTTGTCATTTTGATCAATTAATTCAACTATTAACGATGATCTAAAAGTCATTCTGCCAAATGAAGATAAAACTGGATTTTTATTCTTATACTTAAATAAATGAATTTTGATTTTATTTACTGTAATCATCAAATTAGCAAATCATATATTGATTATCTTTTATCTACATAAACTATCAATAATTGACATAATTAAAATCATAAATTTTAAAGAGAAATCCTGGTTACATTGAAAAAAATGCAATAATCACTAAATATCATTACGAAATGACTGATTATTTAGACTCAATAATTCAAAGAGATCCAGCTGCAAGAAGCAAGCTAAGTATCGTGCTTACATACCCAGGAGTAAAGTCTGTTTTCTTTCATAGAATAGCAAACAATCTATGGAATTTAAATCTTTATACTTTAGCAAGAATAGTTTCTCAATTTAGTCGTTTTTTAACAGGAATTGAAATTCATCCAGCTGCTAAAATAGGTAAAAACCTATTTATTGATCATGGTATGGGAACTGTAATTGGGGAAACAAGCATAATTGGAGATAATGTTACTTTATATCATGGTGTTACACTTGGAGGAATTAGTCCAGCAGAAAATTCCAATGATCAAAGAGATACAAAAAGACATCCAACAATAGAGGATAATGTAATAATAGGATGTGGAGCAAGTATTCTTGGCCCAATAATTATTGGAAGTTGTGCAAGAGTTGGAGCTAATACAGTAGTATTAAAAGATGTTCCCCCTTATGCAACAATGGTGGGAAACCCAGTTAAAAATATTAATATTAATAAGGATACTTCATTTAATCCATATGGTGTAAGAGATATTGATGATAACAAATAATGTTACTCAATTAATTGGTAACACCCCCCTAATAAAATTAAAATACCCCTCAGAGATTTCAGGCTGTGAAATATTTGGTAAAGCTGAATTTATGAATCCAGCTGGTTCAGTAAAAGATAGAACAGCACTTGGTATTATCGAGGATGCAGAAGAAAAAAAATTATTGGAACCAGGTGGAACTGTCGTAGAAGGTACTTTTGGGAATACAGGAATAGGCTTAGCATTAGTTTGTAATGCAAAAAATTATAATCTGGAAATTGTAATGCCTAATATAACCGTTCAATCTAAAAGAGATATACTCAAAAATATGGGAGCAAAACTTCATTTAGTTGATGCAAAACCATATTCCGATCCTGGCAACTATCAAAAAGTCTCGCAGCAATTAGCAAAAGATATTGAAAAACAAACAGGTAAAAAAACTTTTTGGGCTGGTCAATTTGAAAATTTAGCAAACTACAAATTTCATGAAAAAACAACATCTTCAGAAATTTTTAAACAAACAGATGGTAAAATAGATGGTTTCACATGTGCAATTGGAACTGGAGGAACTTTAGCTGGTGTGAGCGTTGGGCTAAAATCAAAAAATAAAGAAATTATTATTGCTTGTACTGACTCACAAGGATCATCAATGTTTAATTATTTTACTAACGGTAAACCAGAAAAAAAAGGAGAGGAATCAATTACAGAAGGTATTGGACAAGCCAGAGTAACAAAAAATTTAGAAAATTGTCTTGTAGACCAATCATTTTTTGTTTCTGATCAAGAATGTATGGAAATGTTATTTAAAATTATGAAAACAGATGGATTATTTCTAGGATTAAGTTCTGGGGTCAATATATGTGGTGCAGTAAAACTGGCCAAATCAATGGGTAAAGGGAAAAAAATTGCGACAATACTTTGTGATGATGCAAATAAATATTATGATAAAATGTTCAATAAAGAATATTTGATTTCCAAAAATTTACCTTATGCCGATTGGATGTAATAATGAAAACAAAAAAATTTAATTCTAAAGTAATTCATTCAGGTCATGGCGCTGATGAAACTACGGGTGCAGTAATGCCTCCTATTCATCTTTCGTCGACTTTTAAGCAAAATTCTCCTGGTGACTTTACTTATGAATATGCAAGAACAGGAAACCCAACAAGAGATATATTAGAAAAGTTATTAGTTGAATTGGAAGATGGTAAATTTGCTTATGCTTTTAGTTCAGGTATGGCAGCAATTTCTGCATTATCAGATGCTTTAGGTAAAAATTATTCAATTATTTGTAGCGATGATGTTTACGGTGGAACAAGAAGAATATTTGATAAAATTAAAACAGTGAATCAAGATGTGGAAGTAACATATGCAGATCTTAGTAAAGAAAATAATTGGCAAGGTCATTTAAAAGAAAATACCAAAATGATTTGGGTTGAGACGCCCTCTAACCCATTACTTAAAATTATAGATATAAAAAAAATTAGAGAAAGCTTAAAAGATGATAATATTATTATAGTCTGTGATAATACTTTTGCATCACCTTATAATCAGCAACCATTAAATAATGGAGCTGATGTTGTTATACATTCGTCAACTAAGTATCTTGGAGGTCATTCAGATATAATTGGAGGTGCATTAATTATAAATGATAATAAAATTTTAGCTGATAAAATTAAATATATTCAAAATGCAGTTGGTGCTGTTCCCAGCCCCTTCGATTGTTATTTACTCATTCGATCAATTAAGACACTTGCTGTAAGAATGGAGAGGCATAATAATAATGCCTTAGAAATTGCTAATTATTTATTAAAACATCCTAAAATTAAAAATGTATTTTACCCTGGACTAGAAAATAACTCAAGTTATGAAATTGCCAAAAAACAAATGACTGGATTTGGAGGAGTATTATCAATTGAATTAATGGGTGATATTAATTCAGCAAAAAAATTTCTTGAAACAATTCAAATATTTACACTAGCAGAAAGTTTGGGTGGAGTTGAAAGTTTAATTGAGCATCCAGCTATAATGACACATGCATCAATAGATAAAAAAATTAGAGATGAATTAGGAATTTCTGATACCCTTATAAGACTTTCAATTGGCATTGAAGATATTTCGGACTTAAAGAAATCTTTAGATGATGCTTTAAAAAATATTTAAATTATTTTTTTCAAATCTGGAGGTGAATAATTAGGACCCTTCATAACCTTACCAAATTCATTATAAATTGGCTTGCCCTCCTCTGAAAGTTTACTCATATTACTACGATGAACTTCGTTAAAACATTGATCTAGATCTATACCAAAAGCAGCACCCGCACCATATGTTACAACTAAAATATCAGTTAATGCATCAGCAACTTCTACGATATCATTATCATTAATTGCATCTTTTAACTCATTAAATTCTTCATCAATCAATTTTTTTCTTAATTCAACAATTTTATTTTCTGGAAATTCAGCACTAGTTTTTACTTCTTGACCAAAAGTTGTCATAAATTCTTTTACTTTTTCAAAATTTGTCATTTTATCTCCCAATAATGTTTATTTATAAAAAATATCGTTGTAAGTCACAACTATAAAGAGAAAAGATAGTATTGTTATCCCCACAGCCAAATAAACTCTTGTAATAAACTCAGGAAGAGAGTTTGAAAAAATTCTTCTAATAATAAAATACATTATATGACCACCATCTAAAAGAGGAATAGGTAGCAAATTAAATAACCCTACAAACAAAGAAATAATAATAAATAAAAATAGAACTCCCCTTATTTGATCTAACATCATTTGATCTGCATTTTTAACAATTCCTATAGGTCCAGCTAACTGATCTCCTAATGTATTTTCTTTATAAGATTGTTGAAGAAATGCAAAAGAAGCAGCATAATATGTAGGTATAAATAAAGAAGAGTTTTTAATTGAATCAATTAAATTATACTTATCAATAATAGGATTTTGAGGTGAAGATATTCCGATAATGTATCTATTTAATTCTTCATTAAATTTTAGATCAAAATTTTTTTCAATTATCTGATTATTTCTTTCTATTAAAATATTTATACTTTGGTTATTTGCAATTGCCTTTGGGATATCAGAAAACTCTTCAATACTAATATTATTTATTTCAAGTATTCTATCTCCTTCTCTAAGATCATTTTCAAATGCTGATGAATTTTCGCTAACTGATCCAATAATCGGCATTAAACTAACAATTCCAAAAAAGAAAAATATGCAGAAAAGAGCAAACCACGCACTAAGAATATTAAAAATACTTCCTGCTAAAAGTACTAATATCTTTTGAAAAAGTGTAAGGGATTGAAAGGATCCTTTTTCATCGTTAGGGTTTGGAGAAAATATATTATCAAGACCTTTGATTTTTACATATCCACCCAATGGAATTGGAGATATTTTCCATGTAGTGCCATTTCTATCAGTAAATTTTAAAAGTGGTTTACCAAATCCAATTGAAAAATCAGTAACTTCAGCGTTAAATAATCTGGCAATTATATAATGACCATACTCATGTATTGCGACCAACACTAAAAAAACTAAAATAAGATTAATATAAATCATAATTATTATTAAATTAATATTTTAAATAATTGATAAATAATAATTATCCTGTTTTAGCCTCTTCATATTCATCAATTGGAGGGCAAACACAAAATAAATTTCTATCACCATATACATTATCAATTCTACTGACTGGACTCCAGTATTTATTATTTATTAAATAAGCATGTGGGTAGGCAGCATCTTTACGTGAATATTTGTGATCCCAATTGTCAGAAGATACTTCTTCAATTGTATGTGGTGCATTTTTTATAGGATTATCTATTTTATCAAATTTACCATCTTTAATCATAGTGATTTCATTGTGAATAGAAATCATTGCTTCACAAAATCTATCTAGTTCCTCTTTTGATTCACTTTCAGTAGGCTCAATCATAAGAGTACCAGGAACAGGAAAAGACATTGTAGGTGCATGAAATCCATAATCAATTAGTCTTTTAGCAATATCTTCATCTGAAATATTTAATTCTTGTTTAAATGGCCTGATATCAATAATGAATTCATGAGCCACCATATTATTCTTACCAGTATATAAAATAGGGTAATAATTTTTTAATCTTTCTTTAATATAATTAGCATTTAATATTGCTACTTGAGTTGCTAATTTTAAACCATCGTCACCCATCATAGATATATAAGAATATGAAATAGGTAAAATAGATGCACTTCCCCAAGGTGCAGCGGAAACTGCCTCCTGAGTCGTTAAACCTATTTCATTTTTAAACATGGGATGTCCAGGAGCAAAATCTGCTAAATGTTTTTTTAATCCTATAGCCCCAACTCCAGGTCCACCTCCTCCATGAGGTATGCAGAATGTCTTATGGAGATTCATATGGCATACATCAGGTCCAAATTTACCTGGTTTAGCTACACCAACCATTGCATTATAATTAGCGCCATCAAGATACACTTGCCCACCAGCATCATGAATTTTTTTACAAATCTCAACAATACTTTCCTCAAATACACCATGTGTTGATGGATATGTAATCATTAAAGAAGACAGTCTATCACCTGCCTCTTCTATTTTTTTATCTAAGTGAGTTAAATCTACATTACCTTTGTCATCACAGTTAACAATTAAAATTTCCATACCGCACATCTGCGCACTGGCTGGATTAGTTCCATGGGCGCTTTTAGGAATTATACAAATATTTCTTTTAGTATTTGAATTTTTTTCATGATATTTTTGTATAGCTAATAAACCAGCAAACTCTCCTTGAGCTCCTGCATTAGGTTGAAGTGAAACTGCATCAAAACCGGTAATATCTTTTAACATCGATATTAATTCACTCATCATTTCATTATATCCCTCACGTTGATGGGGCTCTAAGAATGGATGCGCATTTGAAAAACCTGGTAAAGTAATTGGAAGCATTTCAGATGCCGCATTTAGTTTCATAGTACAAGATCCTAGAGGTATCATTGATCTATTTAAAGCAACGTCTTTATTTTCTAATTTTTTTAAATATCTCATCATTTCTGTTTCAGAATGATAGATATTAAATACAGGATGAGTTAATATTTTGTCTTTTCTATCTAAATCACTTTTGAAAATCGAATCTTCAATTTTACTTTCAATTTCTTCTGCGTATATTTCATTATTGTTTTCATTAAAAAATTTAATTAAATTATCTACATCTTGTAGTGATGTAGTTTCATCTAAGGAAATAGAAAAGTGATCGTCATTTACAAATCTAAAATTTATACCATTGTCTATAGATTTATTTACCCAGTATTTAGATTTTGTATCTTTTATTAATAATGTATCAAAATAATTTTTAGATTTTACTTCAAAATTTAATATCTCTAATGATTTCTTTAGATATCTAGACTTATAATGAATGTCCTCAGCAATATTTCTTAATCTAGTTGGACCATGATATATTGCATATGAAGCAGATATTATTGCTAATAAAGCTTGTGCAGTACATATATTACTTGTAGCTTTTTCCCTTCTAATGTGTTGCTCACGCGTTTGAAGAGCCATTCTGTAAGATCTTTTATTTGTACGATCAACTGATACACCAATTAGTCTTCCAGGTATCATTCTTTTATATTCATCTAATGTTGCAAAATATGCTGCGTGTGGACCTCCTAGCCCCATTGGAACCCCAAACCTTTGAGTACTTCCAACAACTATATCAGCTCCAAAATCTTTTGGAGATTTCATAACTACCAAACTCATTATATCAGCTGCTATGATTGATAACGCATCGTGAGACTTATTTATATCTATTAAATCGTTGAGATTTGCAATTTCTCCGTATGTATCTGGATTTTGAATTAAACAACCAAATGTATCGTCATCTGGATTATCAAAAATAATTTTTATACCTAAGGGTTTAGCTCTTGTTTTTAAGACAGATAGAGTTTGTGGATGGCATTTATTTTGAATACAAAAAGTAAACTTTGCACTTTTTTTAATTTTAAAAGCCATCATCATAGCCTCAGCTGCCGCAGTACTTTCATCAAGTAAAGATGCATTTGCTATATCCATTCCAGTCAAATCAATTATCATTTGTTGAAAATTCATTAACATTTCCAACCTGCCCTGACTTACTTCTGGTTGATAAGGTGTGTAAGCAGTGTACCATCCTGGATTTTCAAGAATATTTCTTAAAATAACACTAGGTGTAATAGTGTTGTAATAACCCATTCCAATATAAGTTTTTTTGAAATTATTTTTTAAAGATAAAAGTTGAGTATTAATTTTATTAAACTCCTCAGACATACCAGGTCTAAATTTAAGTTTATCTTTAAAGATGATATGATTAGGTACAGTTTTTTTAATTAATTCTTCTAATGAGGAGCAATTTATTAATTTGAGCATTTCACCAATATCTTCATTTCTAGGCCCTATATGTCTGCTAACAAATTTATCTATTTCGATCATCTATTGTTCCAAAAATTGTTTATATTCATCTTCTGACATAAGTTCAGAATATTGATTTGAATCAGAAATTTTCATTTTAAAAATCCATCCCTCGTTTTCTGCATCTTGATTAATAATTGCAGCATCATTTTCTAAATTATTATTAACTTCAATTATTTCACCATCTATTGGAGCATAAATATCAGAGGCTGCCTTTACAGATTCAACGACACATATTTCATCTTTTGCTTTTACCGAATTTCCAACTGATGGTAATTCAATAAATACAATATCGCCAAGAGATTCTTGGGCATGATTACTAATACCAATTGTAGCAATTTCATTTACAATTGAAACCCATTCATGATCTTTTGTGTATTTTTTTTCACTCATATACGCTCCCATTTTTTCTATAATTTTTTTTTACAAAAGGTAGATTATTAATTTTTACTAATTCTAATTTTTTTCTAATTTTACAAAATAATGGATTATCAGTATTAAATTCAGATGTTACATAAGCAATAGCAATAGATTTGTTTAGATTAGGAGAAAAACATCCACTTGTAATTTTGCCAATTTCATTATTATTATTATCAAATAATGTCATTCCATCTCTTAGCATTGATTTACTGGTAGAAATTAAACCTATTTTTTTATTAGATAGTTTATTTTTTAATTGATCAGATAAAACTTTATTTCCATTTAAATTTTCATCTTCTAATCTTTCTTTATCTAAAGCCCAAGATAAACCAGCTTCAATTGGTGTAATTTTTTCATTTAATTCATGACCATATAAACTTAATCCAGCCTCTAGTCTTAATGAATCTCTAGAACCTAACCCACAAAGCATTGTATTTTCATTTTTAAGTACATGAGTAATTAAATTTTCTGCACTTTCATTTGGAATAGAAAGTTCAAAACCATCTTCACCAGTATAACCTGATCTACTTATTATTATTTCATTGTTATTGTATTTACTTATTAAAATATCAAAAAAATTCATATTTTCTGGAATATCAATAACATTTTTTAAAACATTAATAGAATCAGGTCCTTGGATTGCGAATAAACAATTTTTTATATAAATTTTTTCTGCATTAGGAGCACAAGAAATAAATATTTCTTCGTCTTCTTTTTTTCGAGATGCATTATAAACAATATACAAATATGGCTTATTTTTGATATCAATATTTGAAATAATTAGATCATCAATAACACCGCCATCTTTATTGAGCAAAAATGAATAATGCGATCTATTTTTAATTAATTTTTTTAATTGTAATGGAATATATTTTTCTAATTTATGTAAATAAGTTTCATTATTTTCAATTAAAATTTGCCCCATGTGACTAACATCAAAAATACCAGAATGATTTCTAACGTTTTTGTGTTCATTAATTATTCCAGTTTTATAATTAATAGGCATATTAAAACCTGCAAATGGCAATATCTTTGCACCATTATTTTGATGAAAATTTTTCAGCGGAATGTCTATTGGTAACTGGTTCAAATAAATTCTCCAAGCTACCCCTCTGTCTTTTTACCTGAGAGCTTTTCACCTTCGGTAGAGCTAAATGCTCTTTTCCAGAGTTTTTTTTAACGGTCCATTGTGCCTGAGAGTTTCCGGGTCGTTGCTCCTTCGGCTCTGAAATTTCAGTATCTCCCGTTAGTTATTAGTATACTTATTTTTATAATTTAACAATTAATTTAGAGGAATTTTATTATCAATTTTTGATTTTTGATAAATTTCTGACATTTTTTGGTACTCTTCTTTGATCTGATAAATTTTATCTGATAATGAGCCCTCTATGCCTAATCTTTTAATTTCTGATAAAATTGAGAAACTCTCCCAATAATCATTATTAATATTGTATTTACCATCTTTGATCTTAAATACCTCCGTCAAAATTTTAAGATCGTGCGGAATATGAAAACCTTCTTTTGTGTCGGTATAGGAAAAAAAATAGTAAAAATTGTCAAATCCAGCCCAGGTTATAGCTGATAAACACATAGAACAAGGCTGATGTGTACTTATGAAGTAATAATCTTTTGTATTAAACAGTTTTTTTTCAAATAAATTAAAAAGAGTTGAAATTTCTCCGTGAAATAAAGGATTTTTGATTTCTTGGTTTGTACCTAGACAAACAAGACTTAGATCAGATTTTTTAACAATAAATCCCCCAAATATTTTATTTCCTTTATTAATTGAAATTTTTGTTAATGGTATTAGATCATCTAAAATAATATCTAAAATACTTTCATAATTTGTTATCATTATGAGATGTCTGATACTTTATTTAATTGATTTGTCCATAAAACAAAAAAAAGGACCCAGCAAGCTAGGTCCCCTTTGTGTATCGTGCATTTCCTCCCGATACAATTTAATAATCGTTTCCTTTTATTAAATTGATTATTACCTTTGCGTGTAATAATTATGCTTAATTTATCTATTTGTTATTTATCAATCAATAAAAAAATGTATTTTTAAAAGTAAATATTCTTTTTTTGTTGATATGTTTGTTAATAAAATGTGCAAAATTAAATTTGATTAAAAATGAGTAAAAATTCAAAACTTAATGTCTTAGGAATTATGACAGGCACATCAATGGATGGCGTTGATATCAGTTTGATTAATACAAATGGGACTAACTTTGTAAAAATAAAATATGAAAAATCATATAAATTTGATAAAAATTATCAAAATACAATAAACAATCTAATATTAAATAAACCAAAAAGTAATAATAAAATTAAAGAATATTTTTTTAAAAAAGATGATTTCGTTACAGATATTTTAGAAAAAAAAATAATTTTATTTCTTAAACAAAAAAAAATTAATAAAAAAAATATCGATTTAATATCAATTAGTGGACAAACTGTTTACCACGACCCATCAAATAAAATATCTATACAATTAGGAAATGGAAACAAAATTGCAAAAAATCTTAAAGTTAAAACTATAAGTAATTTAAGAGATAATGATATTAAAAATGGTGGTCAGGGAGCACCAATTGGATCATATTATCATAAGTTTTTAATACAAAAATTTAAGGAAAAAGCGATTATAGTAAATCTTGGAGGTATAGCAAATTTTTCAACTGTAGTTTCAAGAACATTATTATCATCAGATATAGGGCCTGCAAATTGCTTAAGTGATGATCTTTGCAATTATTTTTTTAAAAAAAAATTTGATAATGATGGAAATTATGCAAGAAAAGGTAAGATTGATAATAAATTAATCGAAAAATTCAAAAAAGACAAATTCTTTAAGAAAAAGTTCCCAAAATCATTAGATAGAAATTATTTTAGAAAATATTTTAATAAGCTAATTAAATTGAACAAATATGATGCGCTAATGACTGCTAACTACATGACTTATATTGGATTTAAAGAATTATTAAAAAATAAAAAATTTAAGATTGAAAGAATTTTACTTACTGGAGGAGGAAGAAAAAATAAATTACTCAAACAAATATTAATGAATAAACTGAATAAAAAGATTGAACTTATTGATAAATATAAAATAAATGGTGATTTAGTAGAAGCTCAAATGTTTGCATATATTGGCATGAGATCATTTAAAAATTTAGATATAAGTAATAAAAATACTACAGGTGTGAAAAAGAATTTAAGTGGTGGTATTTTATATTTTCCAGATTAATTAGTTAAATCTGACCAAGTTTTTTTATCAATATTTGAGCCACACAATATCACCATTGTATTTTTGCCAATAAGCTTATTATTGATTTTATATTTTAAAGCAGCAAGACCAGCAACACATGCAGGTTCAAGAAATAACTTAAATTTTTTATAACAAAAAACCATAAATTTTTTCATTTGATCATCAGAAACAGTTACCATTTCATCAATTACTTCTTTTGCTACATCAAAAGAATATTGCATATGTAAAGGTGCTGAAAGGCTGTCAGCAATACTATTTACATTAACATTATTTAGTGGTTTGTTAACTCTTAAACTTTGATTTAAACCATTAGCATTTTCAGGCTCAACACCAATAATTTTAATCTTAGGATAAAATTGTTTTACATACGATGAAACGCCACTTATTAATCCACCTCCTCCAACTGAAATTAATAAATTGTCAATTTTAGTATTAATTGATTTTAAATATTCTACAATTTCTAATCCCAAGGTAGCACTACCTTGCAATGTCAATGGCCCGTCAAACGGGTGAATAAAATAGAAACCTTCATTTTTAGCATTTTCAGCATCAAGAAATGCTTGTTTTGGATTTGTAAATATAATGTTAGCACCATAATTTTTACAAGTTTGAACTCTATATTTATTTGCACTTTCGTATAAGAAAATTTTATTTTTTAAATTAAATTGATTGGCAACAAATGAAGCAGCAATTGCATGATTTCCAGCACTAACTGCTGTAATTCCTTTGTTAAATTTATTCTGATCTTGAGAAATTATATTATTAATAGCACCTCTTGCCTTAAATGAACCAGATTTTTGTAAAAATTCGCATTTAAAAAATAAATTAGTAGAAAAATAATTATCAATATCATCAGGACACTTTAAAAAAGGGGTTTGATTAATAAATGGTCTAATTTTTTTATAAATTTTACTAATATTATCGACAGATAAATCTTTAGGTATCAAGAAATTCCTCTAATTTCTTTAATTTTATCATAAGCAATATTAATAGCTGCTAATTCTTTATTAGATTGTTTAATAAATTCTTTAGGCATACCTTTAGCAATTAAATTATCGGGGTGATGTTCTTTATTTAATTTTATCCATTTTTTTCTTATCTCATTATCAGTGCTTGATCTATTCACACCCAGTATTTTGTAAGGATCAGATTCGCTATTTTTTAAATTTGATTGAAAAATTCTTTGAAAATCTTTTTCACTAAATTTAAACGATTTAGAAATTGATCTTAAAAAATCTATTTCACTAATAGATACCTTTCCATCAGATGCAGCAATATAAAATAAATTATTTAATAATTCTTCCAATAAAATTTTATTAGTTGAAAATAAATCTCCTACTTGATTTGCTATTTGTTTATAGCCATACGTATCTTTTTTTGCTTCATTGAATATTTTTGCAACTTTAGGAATTTCAGATTTTGGAACTTTAAATTTTTCTTTAAATGCTCTGATTTCATCATCTGATACAATGCCATCTGATTTAGCTAATTTTGCAGCTAGAATAATAAAACTTAATGTAAAAATTTGTTGTTTTTGATTATTATTTATTCGATTGAAGTTAAATGATGATTTTGATTTAGATCTTCTGTCTAAAGCACCACCAGCCATTACACCTAAGATAGCCCCTATAGGTCCTCCTAAAGCAAATCCTGCTGCTCCGCCTATAACTCTTCCCCAAATACTCATCTTAAAGATTCAATTATGTGTTTTAATTCATTTATCTCATTTTGAGAAATTTTATTATCTTGATTCAGATCTATAATTTGAAAGAGTAAATTTAATGATTGTTCAATTTCTTCATATGAAATATCTCCATCATTATTTAAATCAACAAAATTAAAGTACATTTCTTCTTCTTCATTTAATTCAGAAGAATATGCAATTGAAGAATATAAAAGTAAAAATAAAAAAAATATTTTTATCCAAACCATCTATACATTCCTATAATACCTGCACCTGCATAAAAAAATTGTAAAAACAATATTCCATTGTGTTTTAATTTATAGGCCCAGATTCCAATTAACACTGCTGATAGCAATAATAATGAAAAGCCAATAAATTCTAATCCAATGTTAAATGCAACTAGTAGGGAATAGAGGATTGCTGTAGTTACGCCAATCCATTCTAAAAGTTTGTTTGAATTCAATTAAATATTATTTTTTCTTAATATTAATAGCGTTTTCTTTTCCACGGTTTTCACCGATTTCAAATTCAACTGGCATACCTTCTTCTAAAGTATCAATACCAGCAGCTTCTAAAGCTGAAACATGAAGAAAAACATCTTTTCCTCCATCATCATTTTCTATAAATCCATAACCTTTGGTCGGATTGAACCATTTAATTTTACCACTAGGCATATTGTATTCTCCTTATTAATTATTGGGGGATTAAATTTATTTAACTTATATAAATATTGTATATTGATTAATTAAATACATTAAATAACTAATAAGAAATTAATTTCAAGAATTTTTTTTATTTATATGCTTAGCTATAAACACGGATATCATGCTGGAAATCATGCGGATGTTATGAAACATATTATAATGCTTTACTTATATAATCTTGAAAAAAAAGTAAATAATTCAATAAGTTATGTTGATACTCATTCTGGTAATGGAATTTATAAATATATATCAAAGTATATGGATAAAAATAAAGAGTATAAAGAAGGAATTAAAAAGATACAAAATTACAAAGGTAATAATATTTTAATTAGAAACTATCTTTCAACTATTTCTAAAATTACTGGAAAAAATAATTTTTACCCTGGATCACCTATATTTATTTCATCCATAGCTAATGAAAAAGATAAATTATTTTTTTGTGAACTACACAATAATGAATATGAATTATTAAAAAAAAACTTAAACAAATATACCAATGCTAAAATTTTAAACGCTGATGGATTTAACTTTATTTTTAATAAAGTTAATAAAGAGAAGAATTATTTTGTATTTATAGATCCATCATATGAAATAAAGGATGATTTTGAAAAAGTAGAGGAAATACTAAATAATATTGATAATTTATTTTCAAATTCCAAAATAATAATATGGTATCCAGTTGTGAATATTTTGGAAAATGACTCCTTTATTCAGAATATTAGAAAAAAAGGTATAAGTAATATTATCAATGTTGAAGTTCCTATTATGAAATATGGAGATAATGTTGGAATGCAAGGAAGTGGCTTATTATTAATAAATTTCTCAAATAGATCTATAATGAAAAACCTCAAAGAGGTAATACACGAAATTCAAGATATTTTAAAACAAGAAGAAAATAGTACTAGGTTTAAATTAAGATATTTATAAATATGAAAAAAATTAATTTACTTGATGAGGATATATATAAGTTATTTATAAAGATTGCTTTGCCAGCCTCAATTGGAACTATATTTAATAATCTCTATTCTTTAGTTGATACTATTTTTGCAGGTAGAATGATTTCTGAAACAGCTTTAGCAGCTATTGGTCAAACATTTCCTGTATATTTTATAATTATTGCACTTGGAATAGGACTGAGCATAGCTACAACAAGTAATGTTGCTAATTCTTTAGGAGAAAAAAATATTAAAAAAGCAAGTCATGCATTTTCACAATCTTTTGTTGTAACAATTTTAGTAGGCTTAGGTATAACTATTTTTGGACTTTATTTTGGAAACATAATTTTAGAATCTATAAATGATGATCCAAAAACCCTTAAACTTTCATCATTGTATATGAACGTAATTTATTTAGGATCGGTAATAATTCTTTTACTCATGGTATGTAATTCTTGTTTATCAGCTCAAGGAGATACTAAAAGTTATAGAAATGTATTAATTTTTAGTTTTTTTCTTAATATAATTTTAAATCCAATATTAATTACAGGAAAAATAATTAATTTTGAATTATTTGTGCCTATGGGTATAACTGGAATAGCAATAGCTACCATACTGTCTCAAATAATTGGTCTGTTATATTTATTATATAAAATTTATAGAACAGAGATTTTTGAAAACTTTAAAAATAATTATTTAATTCCTAAATTAAGCTTAATTAAGGAAATTTCATTTCAAGCTATTCCAGCTGCATTAGGATTGATGATGATTGCTCTTGGATCATATATATTATTATTTTTTGTAAGTCGTTTTGGTAATGATGCAATTGCTGGTTTTTCTTCAGCTGGAAGATATGAACAACTACTTTTCTTACCCTTGTTAGGGTTAAGTACAGCAGTAACCGCAATTGTGGGTCAAAATTTTGGCGCTAAAAACTATGAAAGAATTTTAGAAACTTACAATAAAGCCATGATTACCGGAGTAATAATATTAACTATAGCAGGTTTAATTTTATTTATAACTGCAGAAGATTCAATGAGATTATTTACTGATGATAAAGAAGTAATTTACTATGGATCAATATACCTTAAAATATATGCACTTGGTTTTCCAGCTTTTCCATTCTTCTTTATTTCTAATGCTTCATTCCAAGGGCTAAAAAAAGCAGTAATAGTAATGTATATGGCAATACTTAGATTTGTATTTGTACCTATAATTGTAATATTATTTGTAAATAACTTTATAGAAGAAAACTATATCTATATGTTTATTGGGTTAACTCTTGTTCATTGGATAATTGGTATCCTATATTATTTTTATTCTTCAAATAAAATTCGAAATATTCAAAGTAGTTATACTACGCCTTGAAGATTTGGAACAAATAAAACATCATCAAATTCTTCAGAAATAATTTTATTATTTTGTTTTATATATTTGACAAGTATTTGCTTGTTATTTTTAACAATAGGACAAACAATAATTCCTTTATTTCCAATATGAGAAAAAATTTCATTATTTATTTTTTTTGATGCTGCTGTAAATATTATTCTATCAAAAGGTATTTGTTCAATCCAACCATTATTACCATCATCGTATTTTGAAACAATATTAGTTAATTTTAATTTCTCAAAAATATTATTAGAACCTTCATGTAAATTTTTAATTCTTTCAATCGTGTATACACGCCTTGCCATAATTGATAATACTGCGCACTGATATCCGCTACCAGTACCTATTTCTAATACCTTGTGATTACTTTTAACATCAAGTAATTCAGTCATCCTTGCTACAACGTAGGGCTGACTAATTGTTTGATTATTTTCAATTGGTAAAGCTATATTTTCATAAGCTTGATTTCTATAAGTTTCACTAATAAACTTTTCTCTTGGAATTTTTTCTATTGCAGAGAGAACTTTAGCATTACTAATACCTGACTCTCGTAACTCGAGTATCAATCTTATTTTTCTTACATCGAGCACTAGATAAGAGTATCAGAATTATTGAAATATTTTTTTAAAACTTCTGGAATCTTAATATTTCCATCTTTCATTTGATAATTTTCAAGAATAGCAATTAATGTTCTTCCTACTGCTAACCCGGATCCATTAAGTGTATGAACAAAAATATTTTTATTTTCTAATTTATATCTTGTATTCATTCTTCTAGCTTGAAAATCATTGCAATTCGAACAGCTTGAAATTTCTCTATAAGTATTTTCACCTGGAAGCCACACTTCAATATCGTATGTTTTTGATGCTGAAAAGCCCATATCACCAGTACATAAAGTCATAATCCTATAATGAATATTTAAATCTTTAAGAATACTCTCAGCACATTCAAGCATTCTTTCTAATTCATCTTGTGAATGCTGCGGCTCTACTATTGAAACTAATTCAACTTTAGTAAATTGATGCTGTCTTAACATACCACGAGTATCTTTACCAGCAGCACCAGCCTCTGATCTAAAACAAGGGGTATAAGAAGTTACTCTCATGGGTAATTGATTTTGGTTAAGTATTTCCTCTCTAACCATGTTTGTTAAAGGAACTTCAGCAGTTGGTATTAACCAATGATCTTCCCCAGCAGTAAATAAATCTTCACCAAATTTAGGTAATTGCCCTGTTCCAAAAAGAGCAGAATTTTTAACCAAAAAAGGTAAATTATATTCAATATAACCATTTTCATTCGTATGCTTATCTAACATAAAATTTGCTATTGCTCTTTCCAACTTAGAAAGTTGATTTTTTAATAAAACAAATCTAGACCCGGATAATTTAGATGCAGTTTCAAAATTCATTAAACCTAAATCTTCCCCTAATTCAAAATGTGTTTTAGGCTTAAATTCAAATCCTGGTTTTTCACCCCATTCTCTATACTTTGTATTATCTTCTTCATTACTTCCTAAAGGTACAGTCTTATCAGCTATATTTGGAAGTCTAGAGAGAATAGTTTTTAGCTCCTCGTCTTTAATAGTCTCAAGTTCCTTTAAATTATTAATTTTATTTTTAATTTCATCAACTTTACTCATTTCTGATGCAGCATCTTTGTTTTCACTTTTAAGTTTACCAATATTTTTAGAAATAGAGTTTCTTTCTGCTAAAAGGTTCTGAAGAACAGTCTGAGTTTCTCTTTTAACTTTATCTAGTTCTAATATTTTATTTGATATTGGATGCTCACCTCTTTGTTTCATATAATTATCAAACTCTGTTGGATTTTCTCTGATAAAATTAATATTATGCATTACTTATCTTTATTTTTTTGTATTAGTTTTGCAATATAAATTGAAACTTCGTATAAAAATATAATTGGCAGAGCTAAACTTATTTGACTAAATGGATCAGGTGGAGTTAAGAATGCAGCCGATAAAAATGCTAACACAATTGCATATTTTCTAAATTTTTTAAGTGATTCATAAGTAACCATCCCTACTCTTGCCATTAAAGATAAAACAACAGGAAGCTGAAATGCTAAACCAAAAGCAAAAATAAATCGCATCATGAGGGATAAATATTCTCCCATTTTAGCTTCTAATCGAATAGGAACTCCACTAGGACCAAGGTTTTGATAGGATAGAAAAAAAGACCATGCCAATGGCGCAATAATATAATAAACCATTGATCCACCTGCGAAAAATAATATTGGTGTCGCAACTAAATAGGGTAAAAAAGCTCTCTTTTCCTTTTTGTATAATCCTGGTGCAATAAATCTCCATATTTGTATTGCAATTAATGGGAATGAAAAAAATAAAGCAAAGAAAAAAGCTATTTTTAATTCTGTAAAAAAAGCTTCTTGTAAAGCTGTATAAATAAAACCTTGGCCTTTATCTTTATCAAATAGATCTACAAGAGGACTAGCTAAAAAGGCAAATAATTCATCTGCAAAGTAAAAACAAACAATGAAGATTAATAAAATATATAAAAAACTCCATAGTAGTCTTTTTCGTAACTCAGTTAGATGCCCTATTAGAGACATTTCTTCAAATTTTTCTTCAGCCATTACAAAAGTAAAAAATTAATTTTTTTTTGAAAATTCATTCTCGGTCATTTTTACTGTTTCTTGAACCTCTTTAATCTCATTTTCGAAATTTTTTTTGATATTAATGCCGTCTTTTATTTTTTTTACTTCTTTAACAGATTTAGCTAATTCTTTAATTTCTTCCTCTTCAGCAATTTCATTTATAGATGACTTAAATTCAGAAGACATTTTTTTAATATATTTTGTAAAAGATCCAACTTGTTTAATGAATTTTGGAAGATCTTTTGGGCCAATAACAACAACAACTATTATCCCAATTAAGAAAATTTCACTCCAACCAAAAGTAAACATTATATTTACTTTTCTTCGTCGTTTTTATTCTCTAAATTTTTATCTTCTTTTTTTTCTTCGTCAGACATTCCTCTCTTGAATGATTTGATACCTTTTGCCATATCACCCATAAGTTGAGGTATTTTACCTCTACCGAAAAGAAGCAGAACAATAACGAGTACTATTAATAATTGCCAAATACTAGGTGTCATAAAAGGCTTATACGGAAACTATAGGAAAAAAACAAGAAGTAATAAGTTAACTAAGTATTTTGAATAAAATCATCAATATTATTTTCATCATCCTGTTCTAAATTATCACTACTTTGTAAATTTTCATCATTTTTAGCAAGATCACTTATAGTTGCAATCGCAGCACGTTTATCTAGAAAACCACTTGCCTTTAGCTCCTCTTTATTAGGCAAATCAGATAAACTATTTAATCCAAAATGTTCAACAAACAAATCTGTGGTAGACCATAAAGTAGGTTTACCAGGTATACTTTTCCTACCTGTTGGGCGTATCCATCCTATTTCCATCAAATGATCTAAAGAACCTCTACCCATTTGAACACCTCTAATATTTTCAATTTCTGATCTTGTTATTGGTTGTTGGTAAGCAATTATAGATAATGTTTCTAGTGCAGCTCTTGATAATTTTCTTTTCTGTGTTTTAAAAATAGTTAATTCATCACTTAGATCTTCAGCAGTTCTAAAAGACCATTTGTTGCCAGTTTTGATTAAATTAATACCTCTATTTTTATAAAAATCTTTAATTTCTTGTAGTAGCTTACTTATATTATTTTTTTCTTTAATTTTTTCTTTTAAATCATTTTCATCAAGTGGCTCTCCTGATGCAAATAATATTGCTTCTAAAATTTTAATGTCTTTATTATCCATTTTGATTAAATTTTATATAAATATTACCAAAACTTGCATCTTGTTTTAAATCAATAAATCCATTTTTTGATAATTCTAAGGAAGCAACAAAATTAGATGAGATAATTGATTTATTAATTGTTTTATTAGCTTGAATTAAATTTGGAATTACATTTAAAAAATTAGTCCATTCTGTAATATTTCCAAAAATACCTTTTAATCTTTTAACTGCTTGATCAACTGAATAAAGTTCTGAATACTCAATAGTTAATTGTTTTACCTGTTCATTCGATTTAAGTATTTGACTATATGATTTTAGTAAGTCATATAAATTAGAAGTATAATTTATATTATATTTAACTTTGAGACCTTCAGATGACCCACCATAAAATACATCTCTATTAACAAGAGGTCTTGAATATATGATTTTAGAAATATTTTGAAAAGCCTCTAGTCTCTGTAATTGATATTTTAAAGCCTCTTCTAACTCATCGGCTGTATATTCATCTGTTTTTTCTTCTTTTGGCAATAGTAATCTTGATTTCAAATACGTTAGCCATGCTGCCATCACTAAATAATCAGCTGCTATTTCAATATGAATATTTCTATACTGATTAATAAAATTAATATATTGATCAGCTAATTCTGATATAGATATATCAGATAAATCAACCTTCTGTGACCTAGCCAAAACCAACAAAAGGTCTATAGGACCCTCAAAATTGTCTAATAATAGGTTAAATTGACCTTCTTTTATTTCTGTATCTGGAACATTTAACACAACTTTTTATATAAAATTATTGAGATTCTCTCAATATTATTAATTTTGTAAATTAAGTATTATGCAACTTTTAACTATAGTTAGTAAATCACAAACTTTAGAAGCATTATTTTTAGAAATGTAATTTTTATAGGTAATAAAATATTGAGTACCTATTTCAGTTTTTTTATAAAAAACAAAAATATCTTCATGATCTATAATTTCTTTTTTATTTTCTAATAAATTGTTCAAATATTTATTTATATTTTCAAAATTATCATTACTATATAATTGAATTGTAAAATCAAGTTCGTCTATATTTTTAAAATCAAAATCTTGAATTTCATTATCTATTTTATTTAGACTTTTCTTGTCTAAATAATCAATAACCTCACCTTCTTTATTATTAGGAATAACAAAATATTTATCAGTAAATTTAGGAATGACAAAATACTCCCTATTACTAAAATAATAAAATGAGATCAGATAAAGAATAATAATAAATAGCAATAATAATAAAGAATATTTTAAAATGTAATTATTTTTTCTTTTAAAAATAATTCTTTTAATCATTACATTGTTTCAGGTGCACTTATATCAACAATTGAAAATATATCTTTTAAAACAACTCTAAATGACTCCAACCAAAATATTTTTGAAATTGTCTTTTCTGCATTTTTTTTATCTATAAAGCGAAGTGATTCATTATCTTTACCTTTATTCCAAATTGAATGGAAATCAGAGGATATTTCTTCTAGGTAATTGATTAGTCTATGTGGTTCATTATAATATGATGCTTGATACAACAAATAAGGATAACAAATTAATTTTTTGATTAATTTTACCTCCTCATCAGATAGATTTTGTATTGCAGAAAAATTATAATCATTTTTAATTTTTATACCTAATTCGTTAGCTTTATTAATTACTGAGGAAGCTCTAGCGTGTGCGTATTGACAATAAAAAACTTTATTATCTTTATTTTTTTCAACTACAGCATCTAAATCAAAATCAATTGCTGTCTCATTTTTAGTAGAAATCATGTAGTACCTTATAGGATCTTTTCCAACTCTAGAATGAACATTAGCTAATGTCACAAAATTACCAGATCTTTTTGACATTTTAATCTTTTGTTTATTTTGAATTAAACTTACAATCTGACAAGTTAAAATGTTTAAATAAGTTTCATCATCTTTTATAGCTTTAATTAACGAATTCATTCTTGGAATATAGCCAATATGATCAGACCCCCAAATATTTACTAATCTATCAAAATTTCTTTTAGATTTATCTAAATGATATGCTGCGTCATTAGCAAAATATGTCCATTCACCATTTGATTTTTTTAATGCTCGATCTTCATTGTCTAATAATTTAGAAGATCTAAATAATAGCTGCTCTCTTGGCTCCCAATCAGAATCATCGCCTTTTGGCTTTTCTAAAATACCTTGATATAGTAATTTTTTTTTATCTAAGATTGAAAAAAGTTCATCAATAATTTTACTTTTTTCTATTTCAGTTTCATGAGTAAATTTATCAAATCTTATATTTATCAATTCTAAATCTGATTTTATGCTTAAAAGTATATTTTTTAATGCAAAATTTTTAAAATATTGAATAGTTTCTTCTTGCTGAAAATTTAACCACTTATCACCATCTTCATTTTTAATTTTTTTGGCAATATCTATTAAGTATTCACCAGGATACTCATCTTCTTCTAACTCAATTTTTTTATCAAATAATTGTAAATATCGTTTCAAAAGAGAGTTTGATAATTTATCAATTTGAGAACCTGCATCATTAACGTAATACTCTCTAGTAACATCAAAACCTGTTTTAGTATAAAGAGAGCTTAATACATCTCCAAATACAGCACCTCTTATATGAGCTATATGCAATGGTCCAGTTGGATTAGCTGAAACAAATTCGACATTTATTTTTCTATCTGCACCATAATTAAGATAATTTAAAAAATTTTTACTATAAATTTCTTTTAAACTTCTTAATACAAATTCATCTTTTAGAAAAAAATTTATAAAACCATTTTTTGAAACCACAAAATGATCGATAAATCCTATTGATTTAATTCTATCATTTAGTTCTTTTTCAATATTAAAATTTTCACTAATAATTTTTCTTTTAACTATTAAATAAAAGTTCGTCGCTAAATCACCTTGTTTATTATTTGAAGAGTAATCGATGCTTATCTGCTTTTTATTGATTGGGGATATAAATTTATTACTCTCTAAAAAATCTGTAAAATCAAATAAAAAATCTGAAAGGTCTTTTATAAAATTATTCACTAATCTCCTTATATAAATTAAGAGCAAATCTATCCGTCATTCCCGAAATATAATCACAAATTAATCTTTCAATTTGAATATTTTGATTTCTCCAATCTACTGGTAGTTTATTATTATTTTTTACGAAATAAGTAAACAAAGTAGATATAACCTTTTTTGAATACTGTCTTTTATCTGATAAATGACTGTGATTATAAACTTTATCAAATAAGAATTTTTTAATTATTTCACAATTTTTCTTCATTTCATTTGAAAATGAAACAACGAAATTATTTTTTTTACGTATATCATCAATAGAATTGATATTATTTTCAATTAAATTTTTTTTTGTAGTTTCATATATATCATTTATCATATTAGATATGGAGTTTCTTAAAACTTGGTACACGAGAAGTTTATTTGGAATATCTTTGTAGTGATCCTTTAAATTAATTATAATTTTTTCAAAAAAACTTAACTCTGCAATATCATCTAATGATATTAAGTTTGCTCTAATAGCATCTTCTACATCATGATTATTATAAGCAATATCATCAGATATACTTGCTATCTGTGATTCTAAATAAGGTTGATCAGTTAGATTTAGATTGTGTAATTTTGAATAATTATCTAAGTGATAAGGTAAATGATCACTCAAAATTCCATTATGTTTTATTATTCCCTCTAAGCTCTCCCATGTCAGATTTAATCCATCAAAATCAGGGTGTCTTTTTTCTATAAATGTTAAAACTCTCAAGGTTTGATCATTATGATTAAAACCCCCAAACTTTTTCATTGAATTATCAAGTTCATCTTCACCAATATGACCAAAAGGAGGATGGCCTAAATCATGTGCGAGAGCAACTGTTTCACCTAGATCTTCATCTAATTCAAGTAATCTACAAATTGATCTTGATATTTGGGCAACTTCCAAAGAATGAGTAAGTCTAGTCCTAAAATAATCACTCTCACTTTCAATAAAAACTTGGGTTTTGTGTTTTAATTTTCTAAATGAATTAGAATGAATAACTCTAGCTCTATCTCTTTCAAATGGATTTCTCAAATCTTCATCTGGCTCATTATATAATCTTCCATTTGAATTATCTGGATTTGAAGCTAAATGTTTGAACATAAGAAAATTTATATTATAGTTGTAAAAAAATAACTAATAACAATATTTAGATAAATGGACAATATAATTGAAGTAACTGAAAGTGCTCAGAACCATATCAACAAGATACTTCTGTCTGAAAAATCTAAATATTTCAGAATTACCGTATTAGGTGGTGGTTGTGCTGGATTTCAATATAAATTTGATTTTTCTGATAAACCAGATGATGATGATTTAATCTTTAATTATAGAAATGCTGATGTATTGATAGATAAAACTTCAATTGAATTAATAAAAGGATCAAAAATTGATTATGTTAATGAATTAATTGGATCGTCATTTAAAATTTCTAATCCACTAGCATCTTCATCATGTGGGTGTGGTACTTCTTTTTCAATATAAATGAAAATTACTACATGGAATGTAAATTCAGTTAATGCAAGAATAGAACATTTAATAAAATTTATAAAAAAAGATCAATCTGATTTATATTTAATTCAAGAATTAAAATGCACAAATGAAAGTTTTCCTAAAAAGGAATTAGAAAATATTAATTATAAATGTTATGTGAATGGGCAAAAAGCTTGGAATGGGGTAGCCATACTTAGCAAAGAAAGTATTGAAATTTCAAACTTAAAAATTCCTAATTACCAAGATGTAAATTCCAGATTTATTGAAACGGAAATATCCTTAAAAAATATAAAAAAAAATATTAAATTAATAAATATTTATCTTCCAAATGGAAATCCAATTGAAACAGAAAAATTTGATTACAAAATTGATTGGATGATAAATTTTAATAAATATATCAAAGAATTAATTGATAATAATCAACCAATTATTATAGGTGGAGATTTTAATGTAATACCTAATGATGAAGATGTGTATTCACCAGAAAATTTTAAAAACGATGCTTGTGCCCATCCATTAACAAGAGAAAAATTTAGAAATCTTTTGAATTTAGGTTTTGTTGATACAGTTAAATATTTTATCCATGGAAATACAAACTGGACCTTTTGGGGTTATAGAGGTGGAAATTGGCAAAAAGGTAATGGTCTTAGAATAGATCATTTTCTTACTACACCAGAAGTAACTGATTTAATTAAATCAGTTAATGTTAATCGTGAACCAAGAGGATGGGAAAAAGCTTCTGATCACACACCAGTAACTATTGAATTAGTTAATTAATATTAAATATCAGCGTATGTATGCGTTTCGTCTTTTGCTCCTGGTTGAGTAACAGCACCCTCGTAGGCTGGACCAACAGTTTGAGAATATTTCCATATAGATCCAGAATTATGATTAGTTTTTCTTGGCTTCCAATCGTTTTTTCTCTTTTCTATTTCTTGATCTGAAAGTGTAACATTTATTTCACCTTTAACAGCATCAATAATAATTTCATCCCCATCTTTAAGTAAACCTATCATGCCTCCTACAGCCGCTTCTGGTCCTACATGACCAATACAAAATCCTCTTGTGCCGCCTGAAAACCTTCCATCTGTAATTAATGCAACAGTTTCACCTAATCCTTGCCCATATATTGCGCCTGTTGTTGAAAGCATTTCACGCATACCAGGTCCTCCCTTAGGACCTTCATATCTAATTATTACCGCATCTCCTGCTTTAATTTCATTTTTTAAAACTGCAGTTAAAGCATCTTCTTCTGAGTCAAAACATTTAGCTTTTCCTTTAAAAGTTAAATTTTTCAATCCTGCTATTTTTGATATGCATCCATCTGGAGCAAGATTCCCCCACAACCCTACGACTGAACTATTTTCACTAATTGGATTATCACATTTATAAACAACATCTTGATTTGTAGGGAATATTACTTCCTTATGATTTTCAGCTATTGTTTTTCCTGTAACAGTTATACAGTCTCCGTTAATATAACCACCGTCTAATAAAGATTTAATAACAACTGGAACACCTCCTACATCATATAAATCTTTAGCAACGTACTTTCCACCAGGTTGCATATCTCCGATATAAGGAGTCGAATTATAAATTTCTACAACATCTCTTAATGTAAATTTTAAACCTGCTTCATTAGCTATCGCAGGAAGATGGAGTGCTGCATTAGTTGAGCCTCCGGTAGCTGCAACTACTCTTGCAGCGTTTACTAACGAATCAATAGTTACAATATCCCTTGGTCTTATATTCTTTTCTAATAAATTCATTATAGCTTTACCACTCTTTTCACCATAAGCTTTTCTTTCTTCAGTATTTACTGCTGGTGGCATAGCCGAATTTGTTAGAGCTAAACCAACTGCTTCAGAAATACATGCCATTGTATTTGCTGTAAACTGACCTCCACACGATCCAGCAGATGGGCAAGCAACTTGTTCAATATCCTTTAAATCTTGATCTGAGATAGTTCCAGCAGCATGTTTTCCTACTGCTTCAAAAACATCAATAACAGTAACATCTTTACCCTTGTATTTTCCTGGTAAGATTGAACCCCCATAAATGAATACAGATGGAACATTTAATCTAACCATAGCCATCATTAAACCTGGCAAAGATTTATCACAGCCAGCAAGTCCAACTATTGCGTCATAACAGTGACCTCTCACAGATAATTCAATGGAATCTGCAATAACTTCTCTACTAATTAGAGAGGATTTCATTGCCTCATGACCCATGGCAATTCCATCTGTTACTGTTATAGTTGTAAATTCTCTTGGTGTTCCTCCAGCATCTTTGACACCTGTCTTCACATGTTGCGCTTGATCTTGTAGAGTAATGTTGCAAGGAGCTGATTCATTCCAAGTGCTAACAACGCCAACAAATGGTTGATAAATTTCATGTTCTTTCAAACCCATAGCATAATAATACGATCTATGAGGCGCACTTTTTGGGCCTACACTAACATATCTACTAGGTAGATTAGATTTTCTATTTGATCCCTTATCTTCCATTCTATTTGATAGTATTTATTATTTGATCAATTTTTTCAATAGAAGATTTATAAATATTTGCCTCATTTTTAAATTTATTAATAATTTCTTCTGAAGCTTTATTCATAAAGTTAACATTATTTAATTTGTCATTAACTATTTTAAATTTTTCTTGCTCAACTTGCTTTTTCTTATTTAATTTTTTAAGTTCTACTTCTGAGTCAATAATACCATCCAAAGGGATTAAAATTGACAATGATGTTAATACAATTAAAGCTGAATTCTTATTTGGCTGAATTTTATCAAAACTAATATCTTTGGTTTTTAAAAAATTACTAATTTCATTTTTATAGAAAATTAGAAAATTATTAAGTTCTTCATTTTTTGCTTCTATGGAGATATTAATTAATTGTTTGTAGGGTATATTTAGTTCTGATCTTAAATTTCTTATAGATGTTATGAATTCAATAAATATTTCGAAGTTTTTTTTAGAATTATTAAAAGAATTATTTGTTGAATAATTTTTAAAAACTTGGTTCATTAAATATGATTTATCATCAACTAAAGATCTCCATAATTTTTCACTTATAAATGGCATAATAGGATGTATGATCTTTAAAACTTGAATAAATGTCCATCCAGAAACTTTTTTAATTTCATCAGCAAATTTTTCGTTTTCAAAATTTTGTTTAATAATTTCAATGTACCAATCACAATAAGTATGCCATACGAAATGATAAATTTTATTGGCTATTTCATGAAACAAATACTTTTTAATTAATTGATCAAGTTGAGTGTTCAAATCATTCAATTCTTTTATTATCCATTTGTTTGCATCAAAAATAATTGAATCTATTGAAATATCATCTATGAAAATTGAATTATTCAATTGTAAAAATTTTCCAGCATTCCAAATTTTATTTGTGAATGATTTGTATCCTTTAACTCTAGCTTCAGATAATTTTACATCTCGTCCAGGATTTAATAGTGCTGTTAATGTAAATCTTAATGTATCAGCTCCATATTTATCTAATAGCTCTAAAGGGTCAATTATATTCCCTTTTGATTTAGACATTTTTTGTCCTTTTTCATCACGTATCAAAGGATGAATATAAATATCTTTAAATGGAGTTTCCTTCATAAAATAAGAACCCATCATCATCATCCGCGCAACCCAAAAAAATATGATATCAAAACCAGTAACCAAAACATTACCAGGATAAAACTTGTCTAATTCATAAGTTTTATTTGGCCAATCTAAAGTAGAGAATGTCCATAGAGCAGAAGAAAACCAAGTATCTAGAACATCTTCATCTTGTGTAAGCTCAACATCCTCTCCATAAAATTCTTTTGCTTGATTTTGTGCTTCTTCTAAAGTTTCACTAACAAAATATTTTTTATCTGGACCATACCATGCAGGAATTTGATGCCCCCACCACAATTGTCTTGAAATACACCACGGTTGAATATTTTCCATCCAATTATAAAATGTATTTTCCCATTGTTTTGGAATAAATTTAGACCTATTATCTTTAACAGCTGATATTGGATCAACTGATAATTTTTTTGCATCACAAAACCATTGGTCTGTCAGCCATGGCTCAATAATAACACCTGATCTATCACCATATGGTATGACCATTTGCTGTTTTTCTTCTTTAATCAATAAATTCATTTCCTCTAATTTTTTTAAAATTAGTTTTCTTGCGTCAAATCGATCTAAAGTTTGAAATTCTTCAGGTACATTTTTGTTCAGTTTAGCATTTTCATCAAAAATATTAATAAATTCTAAATCATGTCTCTTTCCTACCTCAAAATCATTAAAGTCATGTGCAGGAGTAATTTTCACAGCTCCAGAACCTTTGTCAGGATCTGCATATTCATCAGCAATGATTGGTATTTTTTTATTTGAAATTGGTAAGTTACAATATTTACCAATTAAATTTTTATATTTTTCATCATCTGGATGAACAGCCACTGCAGTATCTCCTAACATCGTCTCAGGTCTTGTTGTTGCAACTATGATATGATTATTTTCATCTATAGGATATTTAATATGCCATAAACTTCCTTCAGTATCTCTTTGTTCTACTTCTAGATCAGAAATAGCAGTTAAAAGTTTTGGATCCCAATTAACCAACCTCTTATCTTTATAAATAATTCCATCATTAAATAAATTAACAAATACTTTCTTAACTGCATTAGAAAGACCTTCATCCATAGTAAATCTTTCTCTTGACCAATCTGCAGAAGCACCAAGTCTTCTTAATTGATTACTTATCTGACCACCCGACTCTTTTTTCCATTCCCATACTTTTTCAATAAACTTTTCTCTACCTAGAGATCGTCGATCTAAGTTTAACGCACTTAATTTTCTTTCAACAACCATCTGAGTAGCTATTCCTGCATGATCTGTCCCTGCTTGCCACAATACTTCCATGCCTTTCATTCTATGGTATCTGATTAATATATCTTGAATTGTGAAGGTTAAAGCATGACCCATATGTAAGCTGCCTGTAACATTAGGTGGTGGCATCATTATTGAATAAGGCTCACCTCCTTTTTGTGGTTTAAAACAATTTGATTGCTCCCATTGAGAATAAAGATTTTTTTCATCTTTTAAAAAATCAAAAAATTTATCAAGCTGCATTGTAACTATTTTGTATCGAAGTAATTTTTTAGTAATTTTGGGATTTTCTCATCAAGTATTTTTTCAATTTTATTTTCTACAAGATAGGAGAGTTTTTGATCTATAATATCATTAATTTCACTATTTATATCTTCATCTTTTTGAAGTAATTTTATTGTACCATCACTGTTAACCTTTTGATTAAGTATTAAAATATTAGATGAAGAATGTTTATTTGAATCGTTTTTTTCATCTTCAAGCGCTCTTCGTATGACTTCTAGAGATTCATTGATAGAATTTTTTGTATTCATATAGGTATTATAAATGTTTAATTAAATTAATAAAACTCTAATTATAGCTAGGAAGATACTCCTCAAATAATTTAATCAGTGAACCATCTAAAGCTAGTAAATTAAAATAATTAATCAGATAGTTTTTATTTGCATTAAAATATTCAACATTTACGTTTAAAAGATTAGTTTCTGCTTCTATTAGATCAGTGATAGATTTTGTCCCAAGGTTGTATTCCTCTTGAGTACTTTCTAGAAGAGTATTTGCATACTCTATAGTTAGCAGCGATGTATTTAAATTTGATTTACTAACTAAATAATTTTTATAATAGTTTGATACCTCAATATTTAAACTTTCTTTAAGATCCTCTAACTCAATTTCAGTTTGTAAAATTTGAGAATTTATTTTTCTAATGTCTGATTTGTCAATATTTTGCTGAAATATAGGAATTGTTAAAGTTAACCCTAATGTTGCATTGGTATTTTCGCTTCCTGCATCTATTCGTGAACCATCCGAATACTCAGTAGAAGCTGTTATATCTAAGGTAGGTCTATTAGAACTTTTTTCTTTTGAGAGATCAAATTCTTTAATTTTAATATTATTTTGAGCAATTAAAATATTAAAATTATTTTTATAAACTTCAGAAAGTATGTTATCAAAATTCAAATCATCTTCTATATTTACATAATCTTCTAAGTTAATAGCTTCTTTACCAACAATTGATTTAAATGTTTTTAAACTGATTTTATAGTTTTGTTCGGCTGAAAAAAGATTTGTTTCTGCAATTGAAAAAGCACTCTCAGCATTTTTCAATTCAGTTATGGTTGCTGAGCCCAATTCATATTTTAATTTTACTTCTTCTAAAAATCTTAAAACAGAATCAAAATTCTTTTCGGAAGCCTCTAATGATTTTTCATAATTTATTACGGTTAAATAACCTTCTACAGCTGTTAATGATAAATCTTGAACTGTTTTATAAAAGTTTATAACTGCATTTTCGTAAATAATTTTTGATCTTTCAATTTCTAAACTTTTTTCACCACCATCATACAAATTTTGAGTAATACTAATTTTATATTTATCTGTAAAAGTCTCTGGTGTTGTTGATACACCAGCAGCTGATGTTGTATCACTATTACTATATGTACCAGAAATTGTGCCAGTAACTGTAGGAAGTTTTTTGCCTATAGCTACCTCAATATTTTCTTTGCTTTCATTCAGTTTTTCAAAAGCAATTTTTACCTTCAAATTATTTGCAATCGTACTTTTTACAGAATCATCAATCGACAGAGCAAATATAGATTTAGAATAAATAAGTAATAACAATAATATAAATGATCTCATTTAAAATTTAAAATCCTCTTGTTGTTCTTGAATTTGATAACTACTCATTACATCAAATAAATACTCAGATGAATATAAATCTTCATTTCTTATAATTTTATAAGCTTTACCCAAATTATCATATATTTTTTTAATATATATTAACCTTCCTCCATTCATTGCTAGTTGCTTTTTTAACTTATCAGTTATTTTAAATATAGGTCCGTCAATAATAATTAAGTTGAATGGAGCTTTATCAGATAATCCATCTAATAAATTATGATTAAATAAACTAATATTAGTATTTTCAGTTTTGTTAATATTATGTTCTAGTAATTTAAATAGTTCTCTATTTTCTTCTACAACATGAAGTTCTCTACATAGTGAGCTAACTAGAGCGGAAAAGTAGCCCGTTAAGCCACCTATATGCAATACCTTATCATTAGGTAAAATTTTCGAATATTTTATAATTTGAGCTAGGTGTAAATTTTTAAGATATCCTCTTTTATCAGTTATATCTAAATTATTATCTAGGTAACAATTCTTACCTAAGCTGACATCCAAATAATTTTCTTTAGGAGTTTTTTCAAATATTTGTAATATATTTTCTTCATTAATTTTGTTTGGTCTCAACTGATTAACAACCATATTTTTTCTTGCAATTTCAAATGTTTCACTCATTTCTTAAAGGATGCTTTATATAAACCTATTATATAATCAATTATTTAAATTATATTATTAATCTTTAGAATTTTTTTTCATTAATTGACTAGAAATAATATAGTGATAATTGTCATTTTTTTTAGGCTCGGTGGCAGAGTGGTGATGTAGGGGCCTGCAAAGCCTTGCACAGCGGTTCGATTCCGCTCCGAGCCTCCAAATTTTTCTTGTTTTTTAATTTTTTTTTATTATCAACAAAATTGTGTTCCTCGGTAGCTCAGTGGTAGAGCAATCGGCTGTTAACCGATCGGTCGCTGGTTCGAGCCCGGCCCGGGGAGCCATTTTATCTAAGCTTTAACTTCTACCAATTCTTCAAAACGTGTTGTGTAACATGGGGATACGTTTTCTCTTTTCATCTTCCATATTTTTTCTATACCTTCAGAGGCTATCTTTAACGTTGAACTTCCATATCTAGAATTAATATTATCAATAGTATTCATTATTCTATCTGATGTATCACGGTCATAATCAAGCAATCCTCTAGTTACATTGTGCCTGCTAAGACCATATAATATAATTCCAGCTTTTTTATAACGAAATCCTGGTCGGTATATTTTTCTAATTCCTTCAAGAGCTCTTTTAACAATTTTTATGCTATTATTTGTTGGAAAAGGTAAGTGTAGTTTTATTGAATTCGAATATTGTTTCTCTCTTCTATTAAAATGATTTGTTAAAACAAAAACACTCATCGATTCAGCCACTAACCCCTCTTCCCTTATCTTCTCTGATACTCTTGATCCATAAGTTGATATTGATTCCTCCAAATCAAATAATTTTTCTATTGGCTGACTAAATGATCTTGAAACACAACAACTTTGTTTATCACTTGGAACCAAATCAAGTTCTAAACACGATACACTATTTAATTCTAGGTATGTCTTCTCTCCCACTACACCCATATTTTTTCTTATCCATCCTCTGTCCATTTGTGAAAATTGATAAGCATTATGAATATTATATTTTTTCAGGAAAAGAGATAATCTTCTTCCAATGCCCCATACTTCTTCAATGGATGTTAATTCTAATGCTTTTTTTATTTCTATTTTATTTTTTAGTATGCACACACCTTTATAGTCTGGTTGTTTTTTTGCTAAATGATTAGCTATTTTTGATAGTGTTTTTGTTGGACCCACTCCAATACTAACTGGAATACCAACCCACCTCTTAATTGTTTGTCTAATATGTCTACAATAAGTGTTTAGCTCATAGTTCTCAAAACCATTTAAACCAAGAAATGCTTCATCTATGGAGTAGATTTCTACCTCTGAAGAGAAACTTGATAAAGTCTCCATTACTCTCTGAGAAATATCGCCATATAAAGAATAATTAGATGAAAAAACTTTAACATCATTTTTTTCAATAATATTTTTTGCTTTAAAATAAGGTTCACCCATTTTTATCCCTAATTTTTTTGCTTCTTTTGATCGTGCAATGATACAACCATCATTATTGGAAAGTACGACAATTGGTTTTCCTATAAGTTTTGGATTAAATATTCTTTCACATGACGCATAAAAATTATTGCAATCTATCAATGCTATAGATTGATTTACTGAGTTATGATTTCTATTAAGTAGTTTTGTGTATGACATATGTCACTACCCCCCATATAAAACACTCCATTTCCTCTTTAACTTGAATACTAGGATACTCACTATTGGCAGAAATTAAAAATAGTGACTGATCTTTCTTTTTCAGTTTTTTAACTGTTAGGTCACCAAAGATGGAGGCTATAACAATATTGTCGTTACGAGGTGTAATACTTCTATCAACAATAAGTAAATCACCTGATAATATGCCTGCATCGGTCATAGAAGGGCCATTAGCTTTAACGATATAGGTTGCTGTTGGACGTTGAACCAAATATTCATTAAGATCAAGTTTGTTTTCCATGTAATCAGTAGCTGGAGATGGAAAACCTGCAGATACTGTATCAAGAAAATAAGGTGTTATTTGATCTCCTTTGGATTCAGCTTTAAATATTAAGTTTTCTATTTTTTTAGACATAATATTAGAAAAAATATTTAAATAATTGATAAATAATAATTATATTATTTATAAAATTATTTGTTCTACTTTTGTTCTAATTTATTCAGAATGAGAAAAAAGTCAATATAATATTTTTAAAATACTGTTAAAAAACGCTATGACAAAATTATTCGAAGATAATGCATATCTTAAAGAATTTAGAGCAAAAATTATAGGTATTGTAAAAGAAGAAAATCGTATTGAGTTAGATAAGACAGCATTTTATGCAAAAAGTGGTGGTCAACCTGGGGACACAGGTGCAATAGAAGCTGAAAGTATAAAAATACAAGTTTTAGATACTATTAAAGAAAATAATAAAATAATAAATATTGTAGATGATCTCAAAGATCTTGAAGAGAATGTTGATATAATTGGAAAAATAAATTGGGATTTACGATACAAGCATATGAGAATGCATACTGCACTG
Organism: uncultured Alphaproteobacteria bacterium; assembly: GCA_902541435.1. Taxonomy (GTDB): domain Bacteria; phylum Pseudomonadota; class Alphaproteobacteria; order HIMB59; genus CACPNW01. The sequence goes on along the minus strand of CACBQR010000001.1, from coordinate 9,464 downwards.
CACTTGTTGTGTTCTATAGTCCCTTTAGGAGTAACTGGTGGTCAAATTGGTTATGAAAAAAGTCGATTAGATTTTAATGATCCAGATAAACAAATAAATAAAGAAGAATTGGAAGAAAAAATAAATTTGTTGGTTGAAGATAATCATACCGTTACTAGTGAAGTAATTGAAAGTAGTATATTGGAGGAAAAACCTGAGCTAGTCAGAACTATGTCAGTAAAACCTCCGCAAGTAGATGGTAAAATAAGATTAATTAGAATTGGTGATATTGATTTACAACCATGTGGTGGTACACATGTGAAATCAACTAATGAGATTGGTAAAATTCAAATTGGCAAAATAGAAAACAAAGGTAAAATGAATAGAAGAGTTAATTTATTGTTATCTTCTTAAATTACTGATGAAGAATCTGACTTAAAAATAACTTTGTGCGATCACTCTCTGGATTATTAAAAAACTTATCTGGGCTAGCTTCCTCAACAATTTTTCCTTCATCCATAAACACCATTCTATCAGCAACTGTTTTAGCAAAACCCATTTCGTGTGTTACAACGATCATAGTCATTCCACCTTCAGCTAAATCAACCATAACATCTAAAACTTCTTTGATCATTTCAGGATCTAGAGCTGAGGTTGGCTCATCAAAAAGCATAATGTTAGGGTTCATTGCAAGGGATCTTGCAATAGCCACTCTTTGTTGCTGGCCTCCAGATAGTTGACCGGGATATTTATTTGCTTGCTCTGGTATCTTAACAATCTCTAATTGTTTCATTGCGAGCTCTTCTGCTTCAGCTTTAGGCATTTTTTTTACCCAGATTGGAGCTAATGTTATGTTTTCTTTTACAGATAAATGAGGAAACAAGTTAAACTGTTGAAATACCATACCTACTTCTTTTCTAACACTATCAATATTTTTTAGATTACCTGTAAGCTCAATTCCATCTACGACAATTTTGCCTTCTTGATGTTCTTCTAATCGATTAATGCATCTTATCATTGTTGATTTACCTGATCCTGAAGGACCACAGACAACTATTCTTTCTTTCTTTTTTACCTCTAAATTCACATCTTTTAGAACTTGGAAATCACCAAACCATTTATTAACATTTTGTAATGAAATTATTGAATTTTCTGACATAATTAATCTGCTCCCATATTAATACCTGTTTTTAGTTTCTTTTCCAAATACAAACTATATCTGGACATTGAAAAAGTGAAAATAAAAAAAACTAATGCAACAAAGACGTAAACTTCATTGGATAAACCCATCCAAGTAGCATCAGCTAATGCCCCTCTTCCTATTCCAAGTAAATCAAGTAAACCAATAATAATTACTAGAGTTGTATCTTTAAACAATCCAATAGAAGTATTTACAATAGATGGTATTGAAATTCTAATAGCTTGGGGAAGTATAATTTTTCTATTCATTTGCCAATAACTCAATCCAACTGATTGAGCAGCTTCATATTGACCCCTTGGAATTGCTTGTAAGCCTCCACGAATAACTTCAGCCATATAAGCAGCTTGAAATAATGTTACAGCAACAAGTACTCTCACCAATCCATCTAAATTTAAACCTTCCGGTAAAAACAAAGGAAGCATTACCATACCAAAAAAAAGAAGTGTAATTAATGGAACACCTCTTATAAATTCTATAAACAAAGTACAAAACATACTTATTACAGGTAACTGAGATCTTCTACCAAGTGCAAGTAAAATACCTAATGGGAAAGCTATAGCAATGCCGAATACACCAAGAACAAGAGTTACTAATAAACCTCCCCATTTATTAGTAGGAATAATTTGAAATCCAAATCCTCCATAAAGCAATATAAACGCTACTATTGGAAAGGCGATAGTAAATTTAATTAAGTGTTTTCTTCCAGGGATTTTTTCTATCAACAAAGGAAGTAGAGCAATTACAAGAAGGAAATATGTTAAGTTAACTCTCCAAACTTGTTCTGGTGGATAAAATCCATACATAAATTGATAAAAACGTACAATAATAATTGCCCAACATGCCCCATGATCACCTTCAGGATCAGCTACTCTAGAACAAAACGTTCTATCAACGATTAATTCTCCTTTATAATTTGTCCAAAAATCTGCACTAAATACAGACCAATCTAAAAACCAAGGTATTAATTGATATAGAAAATATATGACAAGAAGTGTAATAAATGAATTTACCCAATTTGAAAATAAATGTTGTCTACACCAGCCAAGAATACCAGTTGTTGCAACAGGTGGTTTCCTTGTTTCAAAATTTGAATTATTTTCCATTATTTTTCCTTAAATTGAATGCTTCTGTTATAAATGTTCATAAAAAAAGAAATAGTTAAACTTATTAGTAAATAAGTTGCCATAGTTATAGCCATACATTCAATAGCTTGACCCGTTTGGTTTAAACTAATTCCACCAAAGCCATGTACAAGATCTGCATATCCAACAGCAATTCCTAATGAAGAATTTTTTGTTAAATTTAGATACTGACTTGTTAAAGGTGGTACTATTACTCTTAATGCTTGAGGAATAATAATTAATCTCATAATCCAATTTTTTTTCAATCCTAATGCTCCAGAAGCTTCTCTTTGTCCTTTAGTAACAGATAAAATTCCAGATCTTACTGTTTCAGAAATAAAAGCTGCAGTGTAAATTGATAAGGCGAGAAACATTGCTATAAATTCAGGTCTAATAACTGCGCCTCCTTTAAAATTAAAACCTTTTAAAACTGGATATTCTAAAGTTATAGGAGATCCCATGATAAAAAATACAACTAAAGGTAAAAAAACTATTATACTTAAGTTAGTTGTAAAAGTTGGAAACTGTTGACCAGTAGTGTCTTGTCTTTTCTTGGCCCATCTAGCTATAAAAAAACTTATAATAAAGCCTAAGACAAGACTAAGTATAACAATGTTTGAACCGTCAAGAAATATAGGTTTTGGTCCAAATAATCCTCTATTTGAAATATAAAATGTTTCCCAAATCTGTGGGGCTTGTTTTATTCTTGGTAATTGAATTAAAATTGCATACCATAATATAATTTGAAGAAGCAAAGGTGTATTTCTAGTAAACTCAACATAAATATAAGCAATTCTACTTAAGAGCCAATTAGAAGATAGTCTTATAATACCAACTATAAAACCTAGAATTGTTGCAGCTATACACCCACAAAAAGAAACTAAAAGTGTGTTTAAAACTCCAACAAAATAAACTTTTAAATGAGTATCTGTTGACTTAAAATCAAGAAAGGGGGAAAAACTAATATCAAACCCAGCCGGGTTATTTAAGAAACTAAATCCTGTTGCAATATTTCTCTTTTCAAGATTGTAAGCAGTTGTATTAATTACAAAATATAAACCTAATGCAAAAAAACCAACAACAAGAGTTTGATATAAAATACCTCTAAATTTTTGATCTTGAAATAAATTATTTTGCATTTCTACTAAAAAAAATTGGGGGGATTTTCATCCCCCCATTTATTATATTAAAAACTATTTAGTTTCTATCTAAATGGTGGAGCGTATAAAATACCTCCATCAGTCCATAATGCGTTTAGATTTCTGCCAATTCCAAGAGGTGTATCAGGTCCGATATTTCTATCAAAAGACTCTGAATAGTTACCAACTTGTTTAATGATATTATAAGCAAAATCATTGCTTAATTCTAACATTTCACCGTAACCACCTTCAACTCCTAGTACCCTAAGCACTTCAGGAATATTGGAACTCTTCATATCATCAACATTTGAAGAATTAATTCCTAACTCTTCTGCGATGATAAGAGTATTTAGAGACCAACGCACAACATCACCCCACTGGTGATCACCATGTCTTACAAGTGGTCCAAGAGGTTCTTTTGAAATGATATTTGGTAGAACAACCCATTTATCTGGATCATCAGCTTGTGCTCTTGTAGCAGAAAGACCTGATGCATCAGTAGTGTATACATCACATCTACCTGCAAATAAGTTTTCTCTTGCTTCATCATTTGTTTCGATTGGAAGTGCTTCATAACCAATACCATTAGCTCTGAAGAAATCTGCTAAGTTTAACTCAGTAGTAGTTCCTGTTTGAATACAAACTGTAGCACCATCAAGACCTGTTGCATCATCAACACCTAAAGCAGATGGAATCATGAAGCCTTGTCCGTCATAGTAGTTTACACCAACAAACTCAAAACCAAGATTAACATCACGGCTTAAAGTCCAAGTAGTGTTTCTTGCAAGCATATCAATTTCACCAGACGCTAAAGTTGGGAAACGTGATTTACCAGTTGTAGTTGTAAATTCAACTTTGCTTGAGTCTCCAAAAATTGCTGCTGCAACTGCACGACATACGTCTACGTCAAAACCAGCCCAGTTTCCAGCATCATCAGGTGCTGCGAAACCAATAAGACCAGTGGTTACACCACATTTAAGAAAACCTCTATTTTTTACATCATCTAAAGTTCCAGCATTTGCAGAAAATGCAAAAGCTAAAACTGCGAAAATAGATAGTAATTTTTTCATATTATTTTCTCCGTTTAAATAATTATTTAAATATCTTTTTTCAAAGATTGCTTCCCTATACCAAATTTATAAGCTAATCCAAATGATACATTTTGTATTTTAATATTTTTCTACAATTAGTGTTTAAATATTAATAATATACTAGATATAGATATAGTGAAAATTAAAACAAAGCTTACTAAGATAGGAAGAAATCCACTCAAACAAAAAGGTTTTATCAATCCTGGTACCTATAAAGGATCAACTATGATTTTTAATAGTTATCAGGACTATTTAAATGATATTAAAAATGCAGATGATAGAAGAACATTTTATGGAATTAATCAAAATCCTTTTCATAAACAATTAGAAGATAGTATATCAGAATTATATCATTGTAATGATACTGTCTTGTCTCCTTCTGGACTTGCTTCAATAATAATTCCTTTTTTTGCTATATTAAAATCTGGAGATGAAGTTTTAATTAATGATAGTGTCTACAGCCCAACAAGAACTTTTTGTGAAAATATTCTTAAACAATATAATGTAAAAATAAAATATTTTCATCCAACAAAAAATATTAATAATTTTCAAAAATTAATTAACAGTAAAACAAAGCTAATTTATTTAGAATCACCTGGAACAGCAACTTTTGATATTATTGATATACCTTTCATTACAAAAATTGCTAAAAAAAGGAAAATACCAACTGTTATGGATAATACTTGGGCTTCACCTTTATTTTGTAATCCAATTAAATTAGGTATTGATATTATTATAGATGCAGGAACTAAATATATAAATGGTCACTCGGATGTATTAATTGGTTTCGTTTCGTCTAATAAAAAATATTCCAAAAAAATAAGATCAACTTCAAAAACTTTAGGCATATGTCCTGGTTCTGAAGAAGTTTATTTAGCAATTAGAGGGTTGCCAACACTTGAAATTCGAATGAGAGAAATTGAAAAAAATGCATTATTAATAGCAAAATATTTATTAGAACATGATCTTGTATCTGATGTTTTCCATCCTGCATTACCGCATACAAAAAATCATAAAATATGGAAAAGAGATTTCTCTGGTAGCACAGGCTTATTTTCATTTATGATGAAAAAGAAATACTCAAAAAATCAAATTGAAAAATTTTTTAATAAACTTAAAATATTCAAATTGGGATACAGTTGGGGTGGATTTGATAGTCTCATTACCTTTCCTCCATTAGATAAAAGAGAGTTTAAAAATAGAAATACTGGAACTTTAATTAGATTATATTGCGGATTGGAAGACATTGATGATCAAATAAAAGATATTAAAAATGCATTAAAAATTTTAAATTAAATGGATTTATATTTTTATATTTTTGCATCATTGGGAGTTTTTGTATTTGGTTTATCTAAAGGCGGTGTTCCAGGACCTATCGCGATGCTAGCAGTGCCAGTTATGTCGTTTTCAATGAGTCCTTTGCAAGCTGCGGGAATATTGTTGCCACTTTTAATAATAATGGATTTTTCAGCAATCTATTTGTATTGGAAAAAATGGATAAACAGTATTTTAAAAATTGTAATCCCAGCATCTATAATTGGTATTTTATTTGGAACTTTAACTTTTGAGTTTACAAACGAAGATCAGATAAGAATAATGGTTGGTGTTATATCAATTATTTTTGTTCTAGTTTCATTTATTCAGAAAAATAATTATTTACTTAAACCAACAAAACTTAAAGGATACTTTTGGTCATCTGTTGCTGGATATACAAGTTTTTTAATTCATGCAGGCAATCCACCTATTAACTTTTATATGCTTCCTTTAAAGTTAGATAAAATTTCATTTATTGGAACAATGACATTGGCATTTATGGTTATAAATCTTGTCAAATTGGTTCCGTATTATTACGTTGGATTATTAGCACCTTCAAATCTTATGATCTCTCTCTATTTACTTCCACTAGCTTTTATTAGTGTTTTAATTGGTTACTTTGTGCAAAAAAGAATTCCAGAAAAATTATTTTTTAATATTGTTTATATTTTGCTTTTTTTGAGTGGATGTAAATTAATATACGACGGAGTAATTTAAATTATATAGATAGCTAAATTTTTGTTTTATAATCAGCTCTTTTAGTTTTTCTAAGCCCAAAAGGACCAGGAATAAATAATGTCATGGTATTTGTATTTGGTTTTAAATCAACTCTATGTAAATGATCTGCTGATCTAAAACCAATGTAACCTGGTGGTCTCCAAAATTTACCTTTATTAGTAGTTTCCCAATAACCACCTTTTAAAATAATTGTTATATAAGGACAAAGATGATTATGAACTCCTTCACCATGATCATCATCTAACATTTTATGAATTAAGATATTAAATGGAAACCATTTGGGTCTTTTTCTAAATAACAAATAATATCTTTCCATCCATGGTTTGGCCTTATGAAATTCTGGATGCGATGGACCTCTGTCCAATACAATCTTTTTTCTTCCTAATTTTTCAAGTATTTTTAAAATCATATTTTTAATTGAGGATATATTTCAGAAAACAATTTAGCTCCTTTTGAACAGTTATCAATCCAATCATTATTTGAATTTTCATTTGCATAATCAGAAATATATTTAAAACATTTAAATCTAATATTATATAATTTGCATACTTTAGCAAAAGAGTAAGCTTCCATATCAACAATATCACAATCTATTTCTACTGATGATTGAACAAAACTATCTCCTGATGCACATATATACCCCTCATTAGAATATGTAATTTTTGATATTGGATCAAAAGGAGTTTCCCCTAATTTAAAGTTCATTAGACCTCTAGCATCCATATCTCTTTGAACAAACTTCGTGCATTCTACTAATCCTGATAAGTTTTGCTTTATTGAACCAGCTGTTCCATAATTGATTATTTCATTAGGTTGAAATTTTGAAATTAATTCCATAATTTTGATTGTAGCATTAATCTTTCCCACACCTGAATAGTGGAAATCTTTAAGATTTGGAGTTTCTTCTTTAAGTGCTGCAATAAAGATTTGTCCCATTAATTTGGGCCAATTTGTTTTATAATTTTTTTTGTAACTTTTGTTAAATCTTTAATCGTCGGTTTTAGTAATTGCAATCTATCATAAGTTTTAGGATTATTTTTGAGATTTTTTCTCAAGGCTTCCCCAAATGTCATTCTAATTTCAGTGCCAATATTTAGTTTTGCTACTTTTGTTTTTCTTGCTAGTTTTTTTCTTTGCTCTACGGGAATTCCACTACTACCATGAAGAACTAAAGGGATTTTTGTTTTTGCTTCAATTAAATTAATTTTGTTGAAATCAATACTAGCTTTTTTTGAAGTTTGTAAATGTGTATTTCCAACGGAAATTGCCATTGCATCAATATTACTTTTGTTTGCAAAAGTTACTGCATCTTCAATATTAGTACCTTCTGAAATTTTACCATTATCATAACCTACAAAACCTATTTCTCCCTCAATAGAAATATTATATTTGTGAGCTCTTGAAGCAATTTTTTTACTAATTTTTATATTTTCTTTTAAAGTTAATTTAGAACCATCAAACATTACAGATGTAAAGCCACTATCAATCCCTTCATAACATTCATCTAGAGTGTATCCATGATCAACATGACAACAAATGTTCGTTTTTGTTTGACTCGCTAAGTATCTAAACATTTTTCCTAATATTGGAATTGGCGTGTGCGCTCTGCATGAAGGACCAGCTTGTAATATAATTGGAATTCCAGTTTCATCAGCGGCTTGTGTAAAAGCTAAGGCGTCATCCCAGCCTAGTACAACTAAACCTGCTACTGCATAATTATTTTTATTTGCATCATTTAAAATTTTTTTTAAATTTACTGCTGTCATTTATTTATATTTAGCAATCATATCCTTAATTCCTGGAATTGTTTCTACTTGATATGCGTGCTCAGGTTGAAAAAATTGGACAAGAGATCTTTGAGACAGTCCTCCAAGAATTGTAAAATAATACATCTCATACCCAGGTGCTACGACACATGGATGATAGCCTGTTCTAATCATAATGGTCGACCCATCAATTATATGTTCAGCTTTACCAACTTTATCATCAACTTGCTGAAACATCTGAAAACCAAATCCATTATTAGGTTTAAATCTGTAATTATATGTTTCATCATGCCTAGTTTCATCAGGTAGACGATCTGTATCATGCTTATGAGGCGGAAACCCCGACCAACCTCCCTGCCCTACAGTATAAAGTTCATTACAAAGCAATCTTCCAACTTTATCATGATGCTTAGCACCTAAAATATGTTTAATTTTTCTATGAGTTTTTGTATCATCAGAACCGTACTGCACTAAATCAATTTCATTTGTTCTAACAGCAAATGGTTCAAGAGTTTTATCATACTTTGCCCCAGCAATAAAAATTTCTGAATTATCTACTAAAGATGTAAATTGAGCTTTTGTATTAGAGGGCACATAAACACCTTCTGGCTCTCCATCCCACACATCAACTGTTCTAGTGCCTAATGACTCAACTTTTATTCCTTCAATTTCTACATTAATTGTTCCAGTAGCAGGAACTATGCATGTTTCATAACCAGGTGTTTGATATTCAAAAGATTGATCTTTATTTAATTTTACTATGTTAAAATAATTTAAAGGAACTCTACTGTCTTCAATATCTACAATTGGCTTGTTTTTATTATCAAATGGTGGAATATGCATATTATTCTCCTTCATTAATTTTATTATATTTCATAAATTCTAAAATTTCATTTAAATTTGGCATTGCTGGCGCACAACCAACTTTTGTTACTACAATAGCTGCTGCGGCTGAACCTATTTCTATAGATTTTTCTAAATTATTAGTCTTTAAAATTGATCCAATTAATGATCCCATAAATGCATCACCGGCTCCAGTTGGTTTCAAGGGCTTAACGGGAAATATTCCCTTTTTAATTTCTTTGTTCATTGCAAAAGTAATAGAGCCTTTTTCA